>DNCF01000229.1:553-17696 GCA_003484545.1 Massilia sp.
CTGATCGCCGGCGGCGACGGCAAGGGCCAGGACTTCGCGCCGCTGGCCGAGCCGGTGTCGCGCTACGTGCGCGCCGTGCTGTTGATCGGCAAGGATGCCCCGGCCGTGCGCGCGGCAATCGAACCCTCGGGCGTGCCGTGCTTCGACCTGGATGACCTGCCGCAGGCCGTGCGCCGCGCCGCGGGCCTGGCCCGTGCCGGCGACTGCGTGCTGCTGTCGCCGGCCTGCGCCAGCCTCGACATGTTCACCAACTACGCGCACCGCGCCCAGGTCTTCGTCGACGCCGTGCGCGAGATTGCGCTCGACAAGGGGATGGAAATCTGATGGCCTTCCAGATCCCCTTCAAGTTCTCGGGCACGGCCAGTCCAAGCGAGGCGATCGCCGAGCGCACGCGTCCGTCGAAAATGATGGACTACGACCAGCCGCTGGTCTGGGTCGTGCTGATCCTGATGCTGTTCGGGATGGTGATGGTGTATTCGGCCTCGATCGCGCTGCCGGACTCGCCCAAGTTCTCCTACCTGCAGGGCCGCCACGAGTACTTCCTGTACCGCCAGGCCGGCTTCATCGCGGTCTCGATCGTGGCGGCCTGGTTCGCCTTCCGGATTCCGGTCGCGGTGTGGCAGCGCTTCGCTCCGCTGATGTTCGTCGGCACCCTGTTCCTGCTGATGCTGGTGCTGGTGCCCGGCATCGGCGTGTCGGTCAACGGCGCGCGCCGCTGGCTGTCGCTGAAGGTGTTCAACCTGCAGCCTTCCGAGATGATGAAGATCGTGGTCGTCCTGTACGCGGCCGACTTCACCGTGCGCAAGCAGCAGTTCATGCACAAGCTGACCAAGGGCTTCATGCCGATGGCCTTCGCGGTCGGCGTGGTCGGCATGCTGCTGCTGCTCGAGCCCGACCTCGGCGCCTTCGGCGTGATCGTCTGCATCGCCATGGGCATCCTGTTCCTGGGCGGCTTCAACATGATCTGGTTCGGCGGCATCGGCGCCATCCTGGTGCTGGTGTTCTCCTCGATCATCGCGCTCTCGCCGTTCCGCCGCGCGCGCATGTTCGCCTACCTCGACCCCTGGGAGGAGGGCAACGCGCTCGACAAGGCCTACCAGCTGACCCATTCGCTGATCGCCTTCGGCCGCGGCGAGCTGGCCGGCGTGGGCCTGGGCAACAGCGTCGAGAAGCTGCACTACCTGCCGGAAGCGCACACCGACTTCATCATGGCCGTGATCGGCGAAGAGCTCGGCCTGGCCGGCGTGCTGGTGGTGCTGGGCCTGTTCTACTGGCTGGTCAAGCGCGCCTTCGACATCGGGCGCCAGGCGATCGCCCTCGACCAGTTCTTCGCCGGCCTGGCCGCGAAGGGCATCGGCATCTGGCTCGGCGTGCAGACCTTCATCAACATGGGCGTGAACCTGGGCCTGCTGCCGACCAAGGGCCTGACCCTGCCCTTGATGAGCTATGGCGGCTCCGGCGTCCTGATCAACTGCGTGGGGCTGGCGATCCTGCTGCGCATCGACTACGAGAACCGCGTGCTGATGCGGGGAGGGCGCCTGTGATGGCTGCGAAACGCAAACTGATGATCATGGCGGCCGGCACCGGCGGCCACATCTTCCCGGGCGTGGCCATCGCCCAGACCATGCGCGAGCGCGGCTGGGACGTGAGCTGGCTGGGCACCGCCCACGGCATGGAAGGCGAGATCGTGCCGAAGCACGGCATCCCGATGGATGCCATCGACTTCGCCGGCCTGCGCGGCAAGGGCCTCGGCCACACGGTCAAGGGCGCCTTCAAGATGGCGGCCAGCTTCGCCACCTGCCTGCGCGTGCTGGGGCGGCGCAAGCCCGACGTGGTGCTGGGCATGGGCGGCTACGTCACGGTGCCGGGCGGGATGATGGCGCGCACGCGCGGCATTCCGCTGGCGCTGGTGAACGCCGACGCCGCACTGCTGTTGTCGAACAAGACCCTGACGCCGCTGGCCAGCCGCGTGCTGTTCGGCTTCCCGGCCGATTTCGGCGCGGCGGCCGGCAAGGCCGTCGTCACCGGCAATCCGGTGCGCCAGGCCATCCTCGACCTGCCTTCGCCGGAGCAGCGCTTCGCCGGCCGCACGGGTCCCTTGCGCGTGCTGGTGGTCGGCGGCAGCCTGGGCGCCAAGGTGCTGAACGACAGCGTGCCGGCCGCGCTGGCGCAGATCCCGCAGGAACAGCGTCCGCTGGTGACCCACCAGTCGGGCAAGAAGAACATCGAGGCGCTGCGCGCCGCCTACGCCCAGGCGGGCGTGCAGGCGAACGTGGTCGACTTCATCGAGGACATGGCGGCAGCCTATGCCCAGGCCGACCTGGTGATCTGCCGCGCCGGCGCGATCACGGTGTCGGAACTGACCGCCGCCGGCGTGGCCAGCGTGCTGGTGCCGTTCGTGGCCTCCACCACCAGCCACCAGCGCGACAACGCGGTCTGGATGGCGCAGCAGCAGGCGGCGATCCACCTGCCGCAGGGCGAACTCTCGGCCGCGCGCGTGGCGCAGCTGCTGCAAACGACGACCCGCGCCGATTGCCTGGCGATGGCGCAGGCGGCGCAGCGCGTGGGACAGCGCGAGGCCAACGAGGCCATCGCGGCCGTGCTCGAACAACTGGCGAACCAGAAGAACTAGACAGATGAAACACAAGATCAAGCACATCCATTTCGTAGGCATCGGCGGCAGCGGCATGAGCGGCATCGCCGAGGTGCTGCTCAACCTCGGCTACAAGGTGTCGGGTTCGGACCTGTCGAGCAATGCGGCGGCCCAGCGTTTGCAGGAACTGGGCGCGCGCGTCTATCTCGGCCATGCGGCCGACAACATCTTCGGCGCCGACGCCGTGGTGACCTCGACCGCCGTGAACGAAGCCAATCCGGAAGTGATGGCGGCGCGCGCCGCCCAGATCCCGGTGGTGCCGCGCGCCATCATGCTGGGCGAACTGATGCGCCTGAAGCGCGGCATCGCGATTGCCGGCACCCACGGCAAGACCACCACCACCAGCCTGGTCGCGTCGGTGCTGGCCCAGGGCGGCCTGGACCCTACTTTTGTCATCGGCGGGCGCCTGACCGCCGCCGGCGCCAACGCCAAGCTCGGCACCGGCGACTACATCGTGGCCGAGGCCGACGAGTCGGATGCGTCGTTCCTCAACCTGTCGCCGATGATCGAGGTGATCACCAATATCGACGCCGACCACATGGAGACCTACGAACACGACTTCGAGAAGCTGAAGGCCGCGTTCGTGAACTTCACCCACCGCCTGCCGTTCTACGGCCGCGTGATGCTGTGCATCGACGACCGCCACGTGCGCGCCATCCTGCCGCAGGTGACGAAGCCGGTGACGACCTACGGCTTCTCGGAAGATGCCCAGGTGCGCGCCCTGGACGCCTACGCCGACGGCGTGCAGATGCATTTCACGGTGCGCCAGGAGGGCTATCCGGACACGAAGTTCGTGCTGAACCAGCCCGGTATGCACAACGTGCTCAACGCCTGCTCGGCGATCGCGATCGCGCGCGAGATCGGCATCGAGGACAGCGCCACCGCCCAGGGCCTGCTGGAGTTCCGCGGCGTCGGCCGCCGCTTCACCCGCTACGGCGAAGTGGCATTGGAAGGGGGCGGCAGCTTCACCCTGGTCGACGACTTCGGCCACCACCCGGTCGAGACCGAGGTGACCCTGGCCGCCGCGCGCGCCGCCTATCCGGGCCGGCGCCTGGTGCTGGCCTTCCAGCCGCACCGCTACAGCCGCACGCGCGATCTGTTCGAGGACTTCGTGAAAGTGCTGGCGGCGCCCGACGTGCTGCTGCTGTCCGAGGTCTATGCGGCAGGGGAGGCACCCATCATCGCGGCCGACGGCCGCGCGCTGGCGCGCGCGCTGCGCGCCGGCGGCAAGATCGAACCGATTTTCGTGGAAACGATCGCCGAGATGCCCGACGCGATCCGCCAGGTGGCGAAGGACGGCGACGTCGTGCTGACCATGGGCGCGGGCTCGATCAGCGGCGTTCCGCATCAACTCACTGCGCAACAGACGCAACAACCGACTTCACAATCAAAGGTAACATCGTGAGCGACATCATCACCAACTTCGGCAAGGTCGGCGTCCTGTACGGCGGCCGCTCGGCCGAGCGCGAGGTCTCCATCATGTCCGGCACCGGCGTGCTGCAGGCCCTGAAGAGCCGCGGCATCGACGCCCACGGCTTCGATCCGGCCGAACGCTCGCTGGCCGAACTGGCGGCCGAACAGTTCGACTGCGTCTTCATCGCGCTGCACGGCCGCTACGGCGAAGACGGCAGCCTGCAGGGCGCGCTCGAGCAGCTCGGCATTCCCTACACCGGCAGCGGCGTCATGGCGTCGAGCGTCGGCATGGACAAGATCACCACCAAGATCATCTGGCTGTCGAAAAACATCCCGACCCCGAAATACGCGACCGTCACGCCGGGCGACGACCTGGACAAGGTCGTGGCGGAACTCGGCCTGCCGCTGATCGTCAAGCCGCCGCTGGAAGGCTCGACCATCGGCATCACCAAGGTCGAGAAGGCCGAGGAGTTCGAGGCCGCCGTGGCGCTGGCCGCCGGTTTCGACGAGGTGATCCTGGCCGAGGAATTCGTCACCGGCCGCGAGTTCACGGTCGCCGTGCTCGGTTCCGGCAAGGATGCGCGCGCGCTGCCGATCGTCGAGATCGTCGCCCCGCAAGGCAATTACGACTACCAGAACAAGTACTTCACGGACGATACCAAGTACCTGTGCCCGGCGCCGCTGCCTTTGGGCCTGACCGAAGAGATCCAGAAGCACGCGGTGGACGCCTACCGCGCGCTCGGCTGCGAGGGCTGGGGCCGCGTCGACGTGCTGGTGCGCGAGAGCGACATGCGTCCGTTCCTGCTCGAGGTGAATACCTCGCCGGGCATGACCGGTCACTCGCTGGTGCCGATGGCGGCGCGCGCGGTCGGCATCAGCTACGAAGAGCTGTGCGTCGAGATCCTGCGCTCGGCGCGCTGCAAGATGGTGAAGGCACAAGGCTGACGACATGTGGCATGACGTACGCGCCCTGAACGCCACCGCCAGCACGCTGCTGGCGGCGACGCTGCTCGCGAGCATCGCCAGCGGCGTGTGGTGGCTGAGCCAGCGGCCGATGTTCACGCTGCGCGCGGTGACGGTCGAAAGCCTGTACGGCATGGACCTGCGCCACGTGAACGAGCTGACCGTGCGCAACAGCGTATTGGGGAAGATCCGCGGGAACTTCTTCACCACCGACCTCGAGCAGGTGCGCTCGACCTTCGAAGCCGTGCCCTGGGTGCGGCGCGCCACCGTGCGCCGCGAATGGCCGAACCAGCTGATCGTCGAGGTCGAGGAACACGAGGCGCTCGGCACCTGGGGCGAAGGCCGGCTGCTGTCGGTGAAGGGCGACGTCTTCACCGCCAACCTGGCCGAGGCCGACGACGACCACGCCTTGCCGGCGTTCTCGGGCCCGGCCGGCAGCGAGAAGGAAGTGCTGGCGCGCTTCGCCGAACTGCGCGCCTGGTTCGCGCCGGTCAAGCTGGTGCCGCAGGAACTGTCGCTGTCCTCGCGCTACGCGTGGACCGTGAAGCTGGACAACGGCATGAGCGTGGAGCTCGGCCGCGAGAAGGACAAGAACACCGTCAAGGCGCGCGTGCAGCGCCTGGTCGGGGTCTACCCGCAGCTGGTGGCCAGGCTGCAGGAAGGCCGCATCGACACCATCGACATGCGTTACTCGAATGGTTTGGCACTGTCGTCGGCGGCACTGACGGTGCCGGCGGACGCCACCAAGCCGGTGAAGCCGTCGAAAAAGAATAAAACGACTACCAACAAAACAACCAAGCAAATCTAAAGCAGGCGAGCAATGACAAAAGACGCGAAAAACCTGATCGTCGGCCTCGACATCGGCACCTCGAAGGTGGTGGCCGTCGTGGCCGAGGTGATGTCCGACGGACGCCACGAGGTCATCGGCCTCGGTCAGCACGAGTCGAAGGGATTGAAGAAGGGCGTCGTGGTCAACATCGAGGCCACCGTCGAATCGATCCAGCGCGCGCTCGAGGAAGCCGAGCTGATGGCCGACTGCAAGATCCGCAATGTCTACGCCGGCATCGCGGGCAGCCACATCCGCTCGTTCAACTCGAGCGGCATGGTGGCGATCAAGGACAAGGAAGTCACCGCCACCGACGTCGCGCGCGTGATCGAGACCGCCAAGGCGGTCAACATCCCGACCGACCAGCAGCTGCTGCACACGGTGCCGCAGGAGTTCATCGTCGACAACCAGGAAGACGTGCGCGAGCCGATCGGCATGAGCGGCATCCGCCTCGAGGTGCGCGTGCATATCGTCACCGGCGCGGTGTCGGCGGTGCAGAACATCGTCAAGTGCGTGCGCCGCTGCGGCCTGGAAGTGTCGGACCTGATCCTGCAGCCAATGGCCTCGGCCGACGCGGTGCTGACCAACGACGAGAAGGAACTGGGCGTGGTCCTGATCGACATCGGCGGCGGCACCACCGACATCGCGGTCTTCAGCGACGGCGCGATCCGCCACACCGCCGTGATCCCGATCGCCGGCGACCAGATCACCAGTGACATCGCGATGGCGCTGCGCACCCCGACCGGCGAAGCCGAGGAAATCAAGCTGCGCTACGGCGTGGCCAAGCAGGTGCTGGCCGATCCGGGCGAAACGCTCGAGGTGCCGGGCCTGGGCGACCGCGGCCCGCGCGCCTTGAGCCGCCAGGCGCTGGCCGCCGTGATCGAGCCGCGCGTGGAGGAACTGTTCGCGATGGTGCACCAGGTGGTGCGCGAGTCCGGCTACGAAGGCGTGCTGTCGTCGGGCATCGTCCTCACCGGCGGCACCTCGCTGATGCCGGGCATGATCGAGATGGCCGAAGACATGTTCCTCAAGCCGACGCGCCTGGGCACGCCGGACTACCGCGGCCAGCTGGCCGACGTGGTGCGCAGCCCGCGCTACGCGACCGTGCTGGGACTCTTATTGGAAGCGAAAAAGCAGTACCTGCGGGGCCACATCGTGACGCGCCAGGATGGTTCGGTGAAGGCGGTCTGGCAACGCATGAAGGAATGGTTCTTAGGGAATTTCTAAGCAGCAACTGGCGTATTCAGCAGCAGCGTCTTTGATTCGGTACAAACACACATATTTTTACAATACTTAGCCGTATCCAAGGGTCAGTCCTGATAACCTTATGAGGTTTGGCGCTTGGCTAGGGCAATTTGAAAATTAGGAGTCACATCATGGAGTTCGATATGGTCGATAACGCGGCACTGGGCACGGTGATCAAGGTCGTCGGCGTGGGTGGTGCGGGCGGCAACGCGGTGCAGCACATGATCAACAAGGGCGTCTCGGGCGTCGAGTTCATCGCCGCCAACACCGATGCCCAGGCACTGGCGGCATCGAGCGCGAACAACATCATCCAGATCGGCGAATCGGGCCTGGGCGCCGGCATGCGTCCGGAGATCGGCCGCCAGCTGGCCGAGCAGACCCGCTCGCGCATCGAGGACTCGCTGCGCGGCGCGCACATGGTCTTCATCGCCGCCGGCATGGGCGGCGGCACCGGCACCGGCGCCGCGCCGATCGTCGCCGAAGTCGCCAAGACCATGGGCGCGCTGACCGTGGCCGTGGTCTCCAAGCCGTTCTCCTACGAAGGCCAGAAGTGCATGGACATCGCCGAAGCCGGCCTGGAAGAACTGTCCAAGCACGTCGACTCCCTGATCATCATCCTGAACGAAAAGCTGGAAGAGATCTACGAAGACGAATCCATGCTCGACTGGATGAAGCATGCCGACGACGTCCTGAACAACGCCGTCGCCGGTATCGCCGAGATCATCAACGTGCCGGGTCACATCAACGTCGACTTCAACGACGTGAAGACCATCATGAGCGAGCAGGGCAAGGCCATGATGGGCACCGCGACCGCCTCGGGCGTGGACCGTGCGCGCATCGCGGCCGAGCAGGCCGTCGCTTCGCCGCTGCTGGACGGCATCGACCTGTCGGGCGCCAAGGGCGTGCTGGTCAACGTCACCGCTTCGCGCGGCCTGAAGGGCAAGGAGATCAAGGAAGTCATGGCCGCCGTGCGCGCCTTTGCCGCTCCGGACGCATCGATTGCACAGGGCATCGCCTACGACGACGCGATGGGCGACGAGATCCGCGTGACCGTGGTCGCGACCGGCCTGGGCAAGAACAAGAACAAGATGCAGCTGGTCCAGCCGCAGCAGGTCCTCAAGACCGGCACCTACAACGCGCCGATGATGGGCACGGCCGGCCTGACCGGCGGCATGACCATGGGCACCGCCAGCGTCGGCGGTCCTGGCGACGGCATGAAGCAGCCGGCCGTGTGGCGCCGCGAGCAGGCATCGGAGCAGGTGCAGGCCATGCAGCGCAACGGTGTCGAGACCTACGACATCCCGGCCTTCCTGCGCAAGCAAGCCGACTAAGCGTTCATAAGCTTAAACGTAAAGAAAAAACCGGGATCGGAGCTCGCGCTCCGGTCCCGGTTTTTTTTGGCCGATACCCTACGACACCACGATCAAAACCCCGGCGCCGGCACCTCCGGAATCTGGTTGCGCAAACTGACACTGAGCGCATTCCAGCCCCGGATCACCGCGATCGCATAACCCAGCTCGACGATCTCGTTGTCGCTGAAGTGCGCGCGCAGTTCGGCGAAGTCCTCGTCGCTCGGGCTGGATGCCGGGATGGCGTTGACCGCTTCCGCCCAGCGCAGGGCGGCGCGTTCGCGCGCGCTGAAGAAGGGAGCCTCGCGCCAGCCGGGCAGGGCGTTCAGGTGGCGCGGGTCGGCTTCCTGCCTGATCAGGTCGCGCCAGTGCATGTCCATGCAAAAGCCGCAGCCGTTGATCTGCGAGACCCGCAAGTTCACCAGCTCGACGAGGCGCGGGCCGAGGGAACTCTGCTTCACGGTAGTCGATAACGCGATCATGGCCTGCAGGCTGGGTTTGGCGTATTGGTGGAAATGGATGCGTGCTTCGTGCGACATGATCTGTCCTTTCAGGAAATGGGAGGCGCACCGTGCGCTCCCTCTCCCTCAAGACGATCCAGGCACCGGGTTTGTGACAGCCGCTCTCAGATCGTTTGCGGCGCGCCCGCCAGCTTGTCCGGATTGCGGATGACGAAGGCGGCCACGATGCGTCCCGCATCGACGATGAAGGACTGGGCCGACTCGATGCGCCCGTCCACGTAGCGCAGCAGGCCCGGTTCGCCGTTGACGAGGGCGGGGCGGTAGGCAACCCGGCCCGGATACGCGTGCTCCAGCGACCAGTAGACGCCGGCCACGCGCCCGGCCCCCTCGAGCACGCGCATGAAGGATTTCACCTTGCCGCCGCCGTCGGATACCAGTTGCACGTCGTCTGCCATCAGCGCTTTCATCGCCGCGCGGTCGCCGGCGCTGGCGGCCTGCATGAAGCGCGCCAGCAGTTCGCGGTGCGCGGCCTGCGGCACGGTAAAGCGCGGCTGTTCCTGCTTCACGCGCGCCTGCGCCCGGTGCACCAGCTGGCGGCAGGCCGCTTCCGACTTGTCGAGCATGGCGGCAATCTCGGCATAGTCCTGGTCGAACACCTGGCGCAGCAGGAAGGCGGCGCGCTCCTCGGGCCCCAGGCGTTCCAGCACCCAGAGGAAGGCGACCGACACCTCGCTGGCCAGCTCGGCCGCCGTTTCCGGCGTGTGTACGTCCTCGATGATGGGCTCCGGCAGCCACCATCCAATGTAGGCTTCGCGCTCGAGCTTGCGGCTGCGCAGGCGGTCGATCGCCAGCCGTGTCGTCGCCGTGACCAGCCAGGCCTCGGGCGTGGCGACGTCATGGCGCTCGCCGGCGCTCCAGCGCAGCCAGGCGTCCTGCACCACGTCTTCGGCGTCGGCGCGGGTGCCGAGCATGCGGTAGGCGATGGCGAACAGGCGCGGGCGCACGGCGGCGAAGCTGTCGGTCGGATCGAGAGAGGGGGGCATGGTCATGGCAATTCTCGGCTGGTCGGGACATCCATGCAAGACGAAAGGGAAGACCGTTTTGTGACAGCTTGCCGCCTGTCGGCGCGATTGTCGATCCGTCGCATTCCGCCCTGGCGTCCAGGCACCTTGTTGTAGACTAGAAAGATGACCATGCCTTCCACGCTCGCGCAATCCTGGCGCTCGTTCTGGACCCTGCGCAAGCGCCGGGCCGGCGCGCTCTGGACGCACATCGTCATCGCCGCGGCGCTGGCGCTGCTGGCCTGGGGTGCTCTCTGCCTGCTGGGCCTGGCCGGCGTCATCACCGTGAACGTGCCCGATGCCTCCTTCATGCGCCGCCTGCTGCTCGGCATGCTGCTGCTGTTCCTGGCGATCGCCTGGAGCATGCTGGCCGTGGCGCGCCTGGCCGAGGCGCTGCTGCCGGATACGATGCTGGCCAGGCTGTCGCCGGTACGCGACTGGCGCGCGGCGGCGCTGGTCAGCCTGCTCCTGCTGGCCGGCCTGATGCTCGGGAACCTGGTCGGCAGCGCGCTGCTGGCGCTGGCCTTCCCTGGCAGCGAGTTCTTCGCCTCCTCGGCACTGCGGCGCCAGTTGCGGGTGCTGCAGTTCCTGCCCTTCCTGGGCATGGTCGCCGCCATCTTCTGGCGCGGACGCCTGCAGCGCCAGGCGGTGCAGGCGCAAGCCGCCGAAGCCCAGCTGCGCCTGCTGCAGGCCCAGATCGAGCCGCACTTCCTGTTCAATACCCTGTCGGGCGTGCGCGCGGCGATGCTGTCCGACCCGGCGCGCGGCGTCGCGATGATCGACCACCTGGTCGACTACCTGCGCGCCACCATCCCGCAACTGCGCGCCGACCGCGCCCAGCTGTTCGTCCCGCTCGGCTCCCAGCTCGACGCCGCCCAGGCCTATCTCGGCATCATCGCGGCGCGCATGCCGCGGCTCGCGTTCCGCGTCGACTGCCCGCCCGAACTGCGCGATGCCGCGATTCCGCCCCTGATGCTCATTTCGCTGGTCGAGAACGCCGTCAAGCACGGCATCGAGCTGAAGAAAGGCCCGGCGCTGATCGAGGTCGCGGCAAGGCGCACACAGGTCGAGGACACCGCGCTGCTGGAGCTGAGCGTCGCCGACGACGGGCTCGGCTTCGGCGGCGCCACCAGCGGCAGCGGGATTGGCCTGTCCAACATCCGCGAACGCCTGAAGCACCTGTACGGCGGCGCGGCGGCGCTGTCGCTGCGCGCGGGCGACAGCGGCGGCGTGATGGCGAGCATCGTGCTGCCGCTGCGCTTCATCACGCCTGAAAGGAAGTCCTGAGATGCCGACCGCGATCATTGCCGACGACGAAGACCTGCAGCGCGAGGACCTGCGGCGCATGCTCGCGCAGAGCTGGCCCGAACTGGAGATCGTCGCCCTGTGCGAGGACGGCCACGATGCCGTGGACGCGATCGCGCGCCTGCGCCCGGACGTCGCCTTCCTCGACATCCGCATGCCCGGCGTGAGCGGCCTGGAAGTCGCCGGCGCCAGCGCGGGCGCCTGCCGCGTCGTCTTCACCACCGCCTACGACAGCCATGCGATCGAGGCCTTCGGCCTGGGCGCGGTCGACTACCTGCTGAAACCCGTCGCCCAGGACAGGCTGGCGCAGAGCGTCGCACGCCTGCGCGAACAGATCGGGAGCAAGGTCGACAGCGCCGGCCTGCTCCAGGCCATGGCCGAACTCGACCGGCGCCTGCGCGAGGGGGCGCGCGAAGAACGCATTCGCTGGATCAGCGCCACGGCCGGCAGCACGATCAAGATCTTCCCGATCGAGGAAGTGCTGTTCTTCGAATCGGATTCGCGCTACACGCGGGTGGTCAGCGCCAGCGACGAAGGCCTGATCCGCAAGCCGATCAAGGAATTGCAGGCCGGGCTGGACCCCGACCAGTTCTGGCAGATCCACCGCGGCACACTGGTCGCCGTGCGCGCCATCGCCCGCGCACGCCGCGACGAGCTGGGCGCCATCACGGTCGAATTGCGCGCACATCCGGAGCAGTTGAAGGTCAGCCAGACTTATGCCTGGCGTTTTCGCGGCGAGGTGCTCATGCGCTGACATTGTCTCCCGATGGGCGAGAGAGTCGTGTCCAGTGTCGGGAGGCTCAGCTCAGCTGCCCGGGTTCCTCAGCCCTGCTCGCCGCCGGGCAGGCGTTTCACCAGCAACTGGTCGATACGATAATGGTCCACGTCCACCACTTCGAAGCGCATGCCTTCGTGTTCGACGCTGTCGGTGGGCTTGGGAACCTTGCGCAGCATGTACATCATGAAACCGGCGGCCGTCTCGTAGTTTTCCTCTTCCGGCAGGGATTTCAAATCCAGCATGCGCTTCATGTCGGATGTCGGCGTGCTGCCGTCGACCAGCCAGGAACCGTCGTCGCGCTGCATGACCTGCTTGTCTTCGTCGAGCGGGGTGCCCCATTTGCCCATGACGGTCAGCATGATGTCGCTCACCGTGATCACACCCACGACCAGCGCGTACTCGTTGATCACCACGGCGAAGGTTTCCTTGCTGGCGCGGAAGCGGTCGAGCAGCTCCGACAAGGTCAGCGCATCGGGGATGATCAGGACCGTGCGGATGCTCGATTCGTTCAGCTGGAACACGGACTTCTTGTTCAGCAGCCGGACCAGGATATCGCGCGTGTCGACATAGCCGATCACGCGGTCGATGACGCCGTCGCATACCGGGAACTTGGACAAGGGATAGCTGGCGATCTTCTGGCGAATGCTGTCTTCGGTTTCGTTCAGGTTGAAGAACACCACCTGGTCGCGCGGGGTCATGGCCGAGGTCACGGCGCGCGATTCGAGCTCGAACACGTTCTCGATGAAGTGCTGTTCCTGCTTCTGCAGGACGCCGGCCTGGGCGCCCGCCTCGACGATCGCCGAGATTTCGTCGAAGGTGATGCGGTCTTCGCGCGTCGTCTCGATGCCGAACAGGCGGAACAGCATGTTCGCCACCAGGTTGAGCGCCCAGGACAGCGGCCGGCAGATGCGGATGAAGATCTGGACCGGACGGATGGCGGCGATCGCGATGCGCTCCGGCGCGATCATCGCCAGGCGCTTGGGCATCAGGTCGGCAAAGAGGATGAACAGGGCCGTGACGAAGATGAAGGACAGGGCAAAAGCGAAATTGTCGATGCCCGGCCCCCTGTAGAACAGCGACAGCCAGGCCGTGAAATATGGCCGCAGCGCGCCCTCGCCCAGGATGCCGCCGAGGATGGCGATGGTGTTCAGGCCGATCTGGGACGCAGCAAAGAAATCCGCCGACTGCGCCTGCAACTGCATGACCTTCAGCGCGCGTTCGTCGCCCGCCTCGGCCAGTAGCTTGAGTTTGATCTTGCGCGCCCCGGCCAGGGAGATTTCGGTCAGCGACAGGAAGCCTGCGGCAAGTACCAGGATTGCCAGAAGAGAGAGATGTTGGAACAGACTCACGAGACACCCAGGATAATGTTGTAGAGTCCACTACCCGGATATCGTACGGCTGCGCAGGAGGGCGCTGCATCCGGGCGGCAGGCGATGCTCTGCCCGGCCGATAGCGGAAAGCACTACTTTACCATCTTGCAAGTCATTCGGCCGGTGCGGGGTTCCCTTCCGTACGTCTCCCGGCGGTCCTGCCCCGGGCTCCGCTCAGGGGCGCAGCACCTGCAACTTCACCTTCTTCCCCTGGCGGTAGGTGTACAGGGTCAGCGCGGCATCGCGCAGGTCGCCTTTCGCATCGAAGGCGATGGTGCCGGTCACACCCTGGTGGCGGATCTTCGCCAACAGCGGCAGGTAGTTTGCCGGCGCCGCGGAACCCGCCTGCCGCATCGCGTCGGCCAGCACCATCGTCGCGTCGTAGGCATATGGCGCGTAGGTCTGCAGCGGGATTTGATAGCGCTGGCGGTAGCGCTCGACGAAGGCCGCGTAGCGCGCTTCCTCGGCTCCGGTCACGCCGCCGGCCACCACGCAGAACACCTTGTCCTCGCCCAGCGCATCGCCCGCCAGCTGCGGCAGCTTCTCCGAACAGATGCCGTCGCCCGACACCAGTTTGGCGCGCATGCCGAGCGCCTTCATCTGCTTGAGCATGGGGCCGGCCACGGCGTCCATGCCGCCGTAGAACACCACGTCCGGGTCGCGGGCGCGGATCTGGGTCAGGATGGCGGTGAAGTCGCTGGCCTTGTCGTTGGTGAACTGGCGGCTGACGATTGTCGCCGTGCCGAGGCGGCGCACGCCGCGGTTGAACTCGTCGGCCAGGCCCTGGCCGAAGGCGGTGCGGTCGTCGATTACCGCGATCTTCTTCGCCTTCAGGGTTTCGATCGCATAGCTGGCCAGCGTGCGCCCCACCAGCCGGTCGCTGGCGACGACGCGGAAGGCGGTATTGAAACCCTGGCTGGTGTAGAGCGGCGTGGTGGCGGCCGGCGAAATCTGGGGGATGCCGGCGTCGTGGTAGATCTTCGAGGCCGGCACCGTGGTGCCCGAATTCAGGTGGCCGACCACGCCGGCCACGCGCGCGTCGACCAGCTTCTGCGCGATCGCGGCGCCGGTCTTCGGGTCGCTGGCGTCGTCCTCGGCCAGCAGGACCCATTTCACCTTCTTGCCGCCGACGGCAACGCCCTTCGCGTTGAGCTCGTCGATCGCCATGCGGGCGCCGTTCTCGATGTCCTTGCCCTGGTGTGCGCCCGGGCCGGACAGGGGCGAGGCGCTGCCGATCCGCACTTCGACCTGCGCCCGCGTGGGTAAGGCAAAGGCCAGGGCCAGCAGGGGCAGGACGGCGGCGGCAATATGCATGACGGCTCCTCTTCGAATGGCGACAGCCGATTGTACGCCGCCTCCAGGCAGCCTCATGTTCGGCTACACCCTTCGCGAAATCGTCCTACAATAAATCACACAGCGATTCCTGGTTTCGCTGTGCAAAACTACAACTGGAGACTTCGATGACACGACCATCCGACATGCCGGCGCTGCGCCGCCTCCTTCCGCCCCTGCTGGCCGCCCTGGCCCTGTCCGCCTGCGGCAGCAGCGACAACGACGATCCGGTCCCTGCGCCGCCGGTACAGACCCCGCCCCCGGTCCAGGTCCAGCCCGAGCCGGCGCGTCCGCAGGACGCGCGCACCTTCTCCGTGGTCGAGACCAGCCTGCCGTTCAACGCGCTGGCGAACGCGCCCGAGACCGACCGCTGGTGGGGCGTGCTGGGCAAGGCGGGTTACCAGATCGAAGTGCCGAAGAACTGGAACGGCATGCTGGTCATGTACGCCCACGGCTATGCCGGCACCGGGGACAAGCTGTCGGTGTCGCCGCCGGCGCTGCGGCGCCACCTGGTCAGCCAGGGCTATGCCTGGGCCGCATCGAGCTACAGCACCAACTACTACGACGTGCGCGCCGGCGTGGAAGACACGAATGCGCTGGCGCTGGCCTTCAAGGACATCGCGCAGAAGAATGGACGGACGCTAGCGGCGCCGACCAAGACCTACATCGTCGGCGTGTCGATGGGCGGCCACATCACGGCGGCGGCGGTCGACGAGGAAAACATCGCAGCGGCCAACAACAAGATCCGCTACAACGGCGCGGTGCCGATGTGCGGCGTGCTGGGCGACACCGAGCTGTACGACTATTTTGCCGCCTACCAGACGGCGGCGATGCAGGAAGCGGGCATGCCGGCCAGCAGCTGGCCGGTGGCCAACTGGGACACGATCGGACCCCAGGTGCAGGCGAAACTCTTCTCCAGCTTCCCGGGCGGCAGCACGCCGACCGCGCAGGCGGTGCCGACCGCACAGGGCCTGCGCCTGAAGCAGATCGTCGCCAACCTCAGCGGCGGCCCGCGTCCGCTGTTCGACTATGCCTACGCCGGCCCGCTGCAGAACACGGTCTGGGGCACCTTCGGGCGCGACGGCAAGGTGATGGGCATCCTCAACGAGGACGTGGTGAGCACCAAGGACATCGTGTTCCAGCTCGACGCCGATCCGGCCTTGAGCCTCGAGGAGCAGACCTACAACGCCACCATCTTCCGCATGCTGGCCATGCCGGACGCCAACCGCCCGCGGCGCGACGGCCTGCGCTGGATTCCGAAGACGAATGCCCGGATCACGGTGCCGGTGGTGACGATCCACACCTTGGGCGACCTCTACGTGCCGTTCAAGATGGAGCAGATCTACAAGCGCCGCGCCGATGCCGCCGGCACGTCGAGCCTGCTGGTCCAGCGCGCGATCCGCGGCATCAGCCACTGCGATTTCACGATCGCCGAGCAAGCCGCCGCCTTCGACGCGATGATCAAGTGGGAACAGCAGGGCGTGAAGCCGGAAGGCGACGACGTGCTGACGCCCTCGGTGGTGGCCGATCCGCAGTACGGCTGCAAGTTCACCGACAACACCCCGTCCGAGGGCGACAGCGCCAACCTGCTGGCCGTGCGCGCCCAGCTGCCGCAGTGCAGCCGACCTTGAGCCGACCGCGAGTCCGTTCGAACGCCAGCCCTGCGAGGCTGGCGTTTTTCTTGCCGCTTATTTGCCGACGACCTTGACTTGCTTGACGTCGAGCGTGGACTCGCCGAAGGTCTCCTTGTCGAATTCGCCGATCAGCTCGACCTGGGTGTTCTGGTCGATGTTCACCCCTTGCGGGAAATACTTGGCGTCGATCTCGACCGTCATCTTGCCGCTCGCGTCGGTGAACTCGTAGTCCTCGCCGCCCTTGTGGCTGGTGATCTTGCCCTGCAGGCGCACGTACTGGTCGTCCTTGCCGTTGTCCAGCAACTGTTTTGCGGTCATCAGGGGTGCGCTGGTGGGGCCCGTATAACCGGAGGCGGCCGGCTTGCTCGAAGGACCGGTGTAGGCGCCCGGCTGCTGGGCAATGGCGGCCGCCGAGCCGGCGACCAGAGCGGCGATGCAGGAAAGCTGGATCAGTCGTTTCATATCGATACTCCGTTGTGGTGAGTGAATGCCTGCATTACACCGCCCCGACATTAATCCCATCTTAAGATTCTGCGGCGCGCGGGAAGTCGAGCGTCACGCCCAGGCCCCGCCCATCGAGGCCGGGACCGAAGCCCAGTACGATGCCGTGCAGCTCGGCGATGCGGCGCACGATCGACAAGCCCAGTCCACTGCCCGGCTGGCCCTGCCCCAGCACGCGGAAGAAGCGTTCGCTCAGGCGCGCGCGGCTGGCCTCGTCCACGCCCGGCCCATCGTCGCGCACGCTGATCCGGC
>DNCF01000332.1 GCA_003484545.1 Massilia sp.
GGCCGCGGCCAGCAGGCCGCCCTTGAGCGGGCCGGGCAGGCCGCCCGGCGTGGAAATCGCAGTCGTCATGGGAAAGTCAACCGGTCAGATGTTGTCGATCGTGGCTTGCTGGCCGGCGATCAGGGTGGCGCCGCAGGCGGTCTTGTCGCCGTGCCGCGCGGCCGGCTTGCCGTCGACGATGAGGGTCGAATCGCCGCTGACGATCGGGTTTGGCCCGTGCTTGGGACAAGTGGCCTTGTCGCCGACCCGGGCGATGCCCTTGCCGCCGCTGTCGCTGCTGGAGGAAGCCTCGATGACGGCGCCGCCGTGCGAGGTCTTGTCGCCGAGCGTGATCAATGGTCCGGACATGTGTGCCTCCCCTTATGCCGCCACCGCCAGCAATTCCAGCCGCAATTCCTTCATCCCGGCCGGCACGTAGATCGAGATCGACTGCGCCTTGAGCATGCGCTCGTACATCTGCCCCTTCGCTTCCAGCAGGAAGTAGCAGGTGTCGGGCCGCACCGGCACCGCGGCCGGCAGCTGCGGCGTGTACTGCAGGCGCACGCCCGGCAGGGCCGAGAGCACGAATTTCTCGACGTCGTCCGGGGCGCCGACCTTGAAGCGCAGCGGCACCACGTCGACCAGTTCGATCGCGGGAACGTCGGCGCTGACCGCGATGTAGAAGCTGGTCTTCTCGTCGATCTTGCCCGAGTCGAGCATGCCGATGTGGTAGCAGGGCCGGTTCTCGCTGAGGGCGATGGCGAAGTACTTGGACGAGATCACGGTGTCGAGCAGCTCGCGGATGATCTGGTGCAGTTGCGTGAAGCCGGGGCCGGGATCGGCGTGCTGGTAGGGCGGCAGGTCGGCCAGGGTCCAGCTCTTCGAGAAGGTCATCAGGCGTCCCGCCACGCCGAGCAGCTGCTCGTACAGCCGCTCCGGATGCAGGGCCGGATGGTGGAAATGGTGGGTCAGTTCGGCGTAGGCGGCGCTGGCCGTGTGCAGCAGCCAGAACGAACTCATGTCGCCCGAGCGGAACTCGATCACGTTCTTGCTCGGCTCGCGGTGGTGGCCGTACAAGGCGCTGACTTTCGCCTGCAGGGCGTCGAGCAGGCGCCGCAGTTGCTGGAACAGCGGCGCCGCCGCCGCCACCGTCAGGCTCGGCGGCACGAAGGCCGGGTCGAGCTCGAAGCCGCCGGTGCTCGCGCGGCGCAGGCGCAGTAGCGGGAAGTGGACGTAGGCGTCGCGCGGCTCGCATTCCGAGACCAGGCGCACCGACTTTTTCAGGTAGGCCAGTTGCACGGGCGCGGCGCCGGTGTACAGGTCGGGCGTGTCCTGGTTGGCCTGGACGAAACGCGCCGTGTTCGAGGCCTGGCCCGGCTGCGCGAAATTGCCGCTGAAGGGTTTCAGGCCGGGCAGCGCCACGTAATACGTCACGCTCTGCTGCGACTGCGTCAGCAGGCTCAGGTCGATCGCATCGGGCAGCTCGTCGGCGCCCGGCGCGTCGACCAGTTCGCCATCCTGGAAGCGCACCGCCAGCTCGACCACGCGCAGCACGTTGCTGGCCAGCGCCTCGCGGTCGACCTGCAGGCGCTCGACGCCCCAGGCATAGGGATGGACCGCCTTGATGCCCTTTTGCAGGCAGTGTTCGTGGTATTCGTCCTGGCGCTGGAAGTGTTGTGGGCGTAACAGGAGGCCTTCGCCCCAGAGTACTTTGCTGCTCATTCTGGCAACCCTCGGATGTTGGTTGATGTGGGCCAAACTTTGCTCACGGAACAATAACAACAGGCAGAAGTTGCCCATGTGAAGTTGCTCAAATGTTCGCGCTGCGCAACGTGGCAACATGCGGTTTGCTTCGAACCGGCAAGGAGTAGCGATGAAAGGTTTTACGCCTGGATTATTCGACCGGCTGCTGGGCGTGCCGGTCCGCACGGGCGCCAATCCGCGCGCGCTGCTCGAGGACATGAAGGACATGGTGGCGCGCGATCTCGAAGCCCTGCTCAACACGCGCTCGGTGTTCCCCGAAGAGTTCCTGAAGCCGTATCCGGAATGCGCCGATTCCATCGTCAGCTACGGCCTGATCGATTTTGCCGACCTGTCGCTGTCGAGTCCGACCGACCGTGCCCACATCTGCGCCTGCATCGAAAGCGTCATCGCGCGCCACGAGCCGCGCCTGAAGGACGTCAAGGCCTCGCTCGAGCTGCGCGCCAACAGCGTCAACCGGCTCGATTTCGCGATCACCGCCCTCTTGATCGTGAACGCGGCGCAGGAGACGGTGAACTTCGATGCCGTGCTGCAGCCGTCGACCTTGAGCTACAGCATTAGCAAGGCGGGCCGCGCCCTGCCCGCGGGAGCCTGAGTTGGAACAATTACTGCCGTATTACGAAAGCGAGCTGGGCTACCTGCGCCGCAACCTGCGCGAATTCGCCGAGCGCTATCCGAAGATCGCCGGGCGCCTCCTGATCAGCGGCGAGGTCTGCGAGGATCCGCACACCGAGCGCATGATCGAGGCCTTCGCCCTGCTCAACGCCCGCGTCGCCAAGCGCCTCGACGACGACTACCCGGAATTCACCGAGGCCCTGTTCGACGTGCTGTATCCGCATTACCTGCGGCCCTTTCCCTCGTGCTCGATCGCGCACCTGGACACCGCCGGCACCCAGGGCGGCGCCAGCGTCATTGCGCGCGGCACGCAACTCAGCACGCGTCCGATCCGCGGCGCCGCCTGCACCTTCCGCACCGTGTATCCGGTGACCCTGGCGCCGCTGGCCTTCAGCCACGCCGGTTTCGACGCCATCGCCAGCCCGCCCGACGCCGTGCGCCTGCCCGCCGGCGTGAGCAGCTGCCTGCATCTCACCTTGAGCAGCACCCGGGACGGCGCCGCGCCGATCCAGGCCCTGCCCGCACTGCGCGTCTTCATCGACGGCGAGCCCTCGTTCTGCGCGGCGCTGCGCGATGCGCTGTTCATGCGCGGGCTGGCCGCCTGGGCCGAGGCCGACCACAACGGGCGCTGGGTGGCGCTGTCGGCCATTCCGGTCAAGGCCGCCGGCTTCGAGGAGGACGAGGCGCTGATCGATTTCCCGGCCCGCTCGCATGCGGCCTACCGCCTGCTGACCGAATACTTCTGCTTCCCCGAGAAGTTCAATTTTTTCGACATCGACCTGGCGGCGATGGCCGCCGCCCTGCCGCCGGGCGCCCGTTCGATCACCCTGCACCTGGGGATCAAAGGCATCCGCGCCGATTCCAACACGGCGCGCATGCTCTCGACCCTGTCGACGAATAACGTGCTGCTCGGCTGCACGCCGGTGATCAACCTGTTCCGCCAGCGCGGCGAACCGATCCGCCTCACGCACGCCAGCGCCAGCTATCCGGTGCTGGCCGATGCGCGCCGCGCCTTTGCCTACGAGATCTATTCGATCGATTCGGTGAACCTGGTGCGCCAGACGCCGCAGGGAGAAACCGTCGTCGAGTTCCGCCCCTTTTATTCGCTGAAGCACGCGCAGACGCCGGAGCAGAACGGCCACTACTGGGCGATGCGGCGCGACGAGGAGCTGATGGAACGCAGCCCGGGCTTCGAGGCCCAGATCTCGATCGTCGACATCGACTTCGATCCGGCCGCGGTCGAGACCGACACCCTGAACATCGACCTGACCTGCAGCAACCGCGACCTGCCGTCCCTGCTCGGCTACGGCCAGCCCGGCGGCGATCTGTTTCTCGAGGGCGGCTCGAACCTGCGCGCGATCGCCTTCCTGCGCAAGCCGACGCCCTCCTACCGCTTCGGGCGCGGACGCGGCGCCCACTGGCGCCTGATCTCGCACCTGTCGCTGAACCACCTGTCGCTGGCGGAGGGCGGCATCGATGCCTTTCGCGAGATGCTGGCGCTGTACGACCTGCCGCGCTCTCCCGCGTCGCAGCGCCAGATCGGCGGCATCGCCGACCTCGCCCAGCATGCGGCCACGGCCTGGATGTCCGGCAACCCTTTTACTTGCCTGGTGCGCGGCGTCGAGGTGCGCTTGAGCATCGACGAGGAAGCCTTCGTCGGCAGCGGCATCCACGCCTTTGCCCACATCGTCGAGCGCTTCCTGGCGCTGTATGTGCACGCCAACAGTTTTACCCGGCTGGTGGTCGTCTCCAACAAGAACGGTGAGGAATTGCTCTCATGTGCGCCACGAAGCGGCGATTCGAGCCTGCTGTAATCGAACGGCTGTTCCGCGAACCCTACCGCTTCGAGTACTTCCAGGCGGTGCGCGTGCTCGAGCTCTGGCTCAAGCGCAACGGCGCGCCGCCAGGGCGGACGGTCGCCGACTTCCTGCGCTTCCAGAATTCGACCTCGCTGCGCTTCCCGGCCAGCCAGCTGGAAGCCATCCAGACCGAGCCGCGCGACATCGAACGCGACGCCGCCGCGCTCGGGGCGGCAGTGGCCTCGAAGCAGCTGAAATACGTGCGTTTGACGCCTTCCTTCATGGGCTTGCTGGGCGGGACTGGCGTGCTGCCGGCGCACTACACCGAGCGCATTGCCGAGCACCTGTTCAACGAAAAGGACGAGGGCGCGCGCGCCTTCCTCGACACCTTCTCGAACCGCTCGCTGGCGCTGTTCTACGCGGCCTGGCGCAAGTACCGGCTGGCCTTCCAGTACCAGCTCGACGGACAGGACGCCTTCCTGCCGCTGCTGCTGTCCCTGGCCGGCCTGGGCAATGCCTCGTTGCGCCAGCGCCTGTCCAGCCGCGCGGACGGCGCCGTGCTGGACGAATCGATCGGCTACTTCGCCGCCGCGATCCGGCACCGCCCCACCTCGGCCGTGCAACTCGCGTGCGTGCTGTCCGAATACTTCGGCCACCCGGTGGGAGTCGAGCAGTTCGTCGGCCGCTGGTACGAGGTGCCGCTGGCCCAGCAGACCGCGCTCGGCGGAGACATCGGCGTGCTCGGCAAGGATGCGATCGCGGGCGGGCGCGTCTGGCAGCGCGACCTGCGCCTGCGCCTGATCGTCGGGCCGCTCGACCATGCCGGCTTCACCGCCTTCCTGCCGGGCGGGATGGCGGCGCGCGCGTTGAAGAGCCTGCTGGCGATGTTTACCGGCGTCGCGCTCGAATATGAGGTCGAGCTGGTGCTGCGCGCCGCCGAGGTGCGGCCGGTCACGATCTCGACAAGCGGCACGCTGGGGCGCCTGGGCTGGGATGCCTATCTGGTCGACGGGCCGCAGGCGCGGGACCGGCGCGACGTGCGTTACGAGCTGCTGGTCGGCTGAGTTGGCGCATCATCGCAACGATGCACCGGCGTTGTCGCCGGGATCTCTACGGGAATGCGCTCGGTAAGCAAAATCGTCAAATTCAGCAGGCGCATATCTCATGCGGTTTCACGTGAAACCAAGAGTCACCGCGAGATATTGGTTATGCTTATAATTGCTAATTTATAAGTAAAATTGTTCTAATAAAACAAGAAAATAAGCATAAAATTTCTATAAATATATCTAAAACTAAGACATTTGCTTCTACACGATCCCGCCATTCACCCGTAGCGTCTGCCCATTCACCCACTCGCCTTCCGGCCCGACCAGGAAGGCGACGGTATTCGCAATGTCCTCCGGGGTGCCGAGGCGCTCGAGCGGCGCGGCGTTCGCCAGGCGTTCGATCAGCTCGGCCGGCTTCCCATCCAGGAACAGCTCGGTGGCGGTCGGTCCCGGCGCCACGCACATCACGGAGATGCGCTTGCCGCGCATTTCCTTGGCAAAGATGTTGGTGAAGGTTTCGATTGCCGCCTTGGCCCCGGCATACACGGCGTAGCCCGGCATGGCCAGTCCGATCGCGCTGGTCGAGAAGTTGACGATGCGTCCGCCGTGGCGCAGGCGCGTGGCCGCCAGGCGCAGCATGTGGAAGGTGCCGCGCGTGTTGATCGAGAAGATGCGCTCGTAGAGCGCATCATCGGTGTCGGCCAGCATCGTGGTGCCGGGCTGGATCACGCCGGCGTTGTTGATCACGACGTCGATCTGGCCGAAGGCTTGCTGGGCCTCGTCGAACAGGCGCCGGGCGTCGCCGGCCTGCGCCACGTCGGCCTGGATCGCGACCGCGCGTCCACCGGCGGCCTGGATCTCGGCCACCACCGCCTCGGCGTCGCTCGCGCGGCTGGCGTAGTTCACCGCGACCGCGAAGCCATCGCGCGCCAGGCGCAGGGCGATCGCGCGCCCGATCCCGCGCGAGGCGCCGGTGACGATCGCCGCTTTTCCGTTTGCTGCGTCTGCCATTTCCTTCTTCCTTCAGTTCCAGCGTCCCGCGCGTCCGCCGATGCTGTAGCGGCCCGCGCCCAGCAGGACCAGCGCCACGGCGGCAAAGAAGAACATGCCCTGCAGTTCCAGTTCCCAGCCGCCGGTGGCGTTCAGGGCGAAGAACTGCGCCGTGTGCACCAGCAGCACGGCCACGATCATGTTGCCGGCAATGATCAGCGCGCCCAGGCGCGTCCACAGCCCGAACAGGATCAACAACGGCGCGATCACTTCGCCGACGTAGACCAGGTAGCCGATCGCCTCGGGCAGCCCCAGCTTCTGCAGCGCGCCGGTAACGAAACCGATGCCGCCGACCAGCTTGGCGATCCCGTGCAGCAGCAGGATCAGGCCCAGCGCCAGGCGCAGCACCAGCTTGCCGAGGTCATCGTAACGAGACAGCGTTGCAGCATCCATTGCTTGCGTTTCCGTTCTCATGTCGTGCTCCCGCGAATGTGGACACCATGCGTGTGATCAACAGTATGCGCCGCACGCGCCCTGCCGCGCGCACGCCTCGAACAAGCCGTACGGCGCACCGGACAGGCCGGTGCGCTTGCCACGCACTGCTTACGGCCCGCCGACCAGCACCTTGTCCGGCGTGATCGGCGTGCTGCGGATGCGCTTGCCGGTGGCGTGGAAGATCGCGTTGCTGATCGCCGCCGGCACGCTGACGATGCCGATCTCGCCCACGCCCTTGGCGCCCAGGCGGCTGACGATGCGGTCGTCCTCTTCCACGAAGATGACGTCGATGTCGTGGATGTCGGCGTTCACGGCCACGTGGTACTCGGACAGGTTGTGGTTCATGAAGCGGCCGTAGCGGTGGTCGGTGTGGCTTTCCTCGTGCAGCGCCTGGCTGATGCCCCAGACCACGCCGCCGACGATCTGGCTGGCCGCCGTCTTGGTGTTCATGATGCGTCCCGCGGCGACCGCGCTGACCGCGCGCGTGACGCGCACCACGCCGAGTTCCTCGTCCACCCGCACCTCGACGAACACCGCCGAGTGCACCAGGCGCCGGTATTTGCGCTGCTTGAGCATCTGCGGCAGCATCAGGTACTTTTCCTCGAGCCGGTCGTGCCCGCTGCGCTCGACGATGGTGGCGAGCGACACCCAGGTCGCCGGGTCGCGCTTCAGGCGCAGCGCGCCGTCGACGAATTCCACGTCTTTCAGGCGCTTGTCGCGGAACGGAGAATCGGCGGCCGACTGGGCGTAGCGCAGCAGGGTCAGGCGCAGCTTGTCGCAGGCGCCGGCCACCGCCGAGCCGACCGTCGCCACGTGCGAGGAACCGCCCTCGACCGGCGCCGCCGGCAGGGTCGAGTCGCCGAGTTGAAACGTCACGCGCTCGAGCGGCAGGCCCATGGCTTCGGCCGCGATCATCGCCATCACGGTATAGGTGCCGGTGCCGATGTCGCTGGCCGCGCTCGATACCACCAGGCGCCCGTCGGCATGCATCACGGCGCTGGCGCGCGCGAACATCTGCATCGCGTCCCATACCCCGGTCGCCATGCCCCAGCCGATCAGTTCCGAGCCCTCGCGCATCGAGCGCGGTTCGAGCGGGCGCTTGTCCCAGCCGAAGCGCGCCGCGCCCTGCTCGTAGCAGGCGCGCAGCTCCTTGCTCGAATACGGCTTGTCGTCGGCCGGGGAGCGCTCGGCATAGTTCTTCAGGCGCAGCGCCAGCGGGTCCATCTTCAATTTGTAGGCCAGCTCGTCCATCGCGATCTCGAGCGCGACCATGCCGTGGGCGGCGCCGGGCGCGCGCATGTCGATCGGCGTGTACTGGTCGAGGCTGACCAGCTTGTAGCCGAGCTTGATGTTGTCGCAGGCGTACAGCAGGCCCGACCAGTTCACCACCACCTCGACGTAGTCCTCGATGCGCGAGGTCTCGGCGATGGCTTCGTGCATGATCGAGGTCAGCGTGCCGTCTTCCTCGGCCGCCAGCTTCACGTACTGCACGGTTTCCGGGCGGTGGCCGAAGCTGAACATCTGCTGGCGCGTCAGCATCACGCGCACCGAGCGCTTCAGCTTGAGCGAGGCCATCACGGCCAAGGTCAGCTGGTATTGCGGGCGCAGGCCGGAACCGAAGGCGCCGCCGACGTAGGGGTTGCGCACCGTGACCTTGTGCTTCGGCAGGCCGAACACGTGCGAGACGTACCAGCGGCTGTTCTGCGAGCTTTGCGTCTTGTCGTAGATGGTCAAGTGACCGTCCTCGCCGCGGATCACGGTCGAGGCGAACAGTTCGAGCGGATTGTGGTGCTCGACGCCGTGGTAGAACTCGGACTCGATTTTTACGGGCGCGGCTTTCCACGCCTTCTCGGCGTCGCCCTTTTCCGGCGGCGGCGGCTCGTAGCCGGCCTTCAGCGGACGCGGCGTATAGGCGCGCTCCAGATTCGCGGTCAGGGCCGTGTCGTACCCGTCCTCGTCCTCGTGGTAGTGGATGCGCACCAGGGCCGCGCCGCGCCGCGCGGCCTCGAAGCTCTCGGCCAGCACCAGCGCCACCGGTTGGCCGCTGTAGATCACGTTCTCGTCGTAGAAGGGGCGGAAGGGCGAGCCGGCCGGCGCCGTCATGTCCTTGTAGTGGATGTCGAAGGAGCGCACCTTCGGGCGGTTCAGGTGGCTCATCACCTCGACCACGCCTTCCAGCGCCATCGCTTCGGCGTCGTCGATGGTCACGATGCGGGCCTTGGCCACCGTACTGCTCACCACCACGCCGTACAGCAGGTCGGGCGCGACGTGTTCCGCCGCGTAGCGGGCTTCGCCCGTCACTTTCGCGCGGCCGTCGATGCGCGAGACGGCGCTGCCGGTGCGCACCTGGCCGGTGCCCGGTTCCGCGACGGGCGCGCGCAAATCCTGGATCAGGTCAGTCATGGCGTTCTCCGGTATTGGTGACGGTGCCCTGCACCGCCGTTTCCAGCGCACGCACGATGGTGTTGCGCGCCAGGCGGATCTTGAAGTCGTTGTGGCCCTGGCCGCGCGCGCCGTCGAGCAGCGCGTCGGCCACTTGCCGGAAGCGGTCGGCATCGGGCCTGGCGCCTTCCAGCAGCGCCTCGGCTTCCGGCTTGCGCCAGGGTTTATGGGCGACGCCGCCGAGGGCGATGCGCGCGCTCCTGATGACGCCGTCGGAACCGATGTCGAGCGCGGCGGCGACCGAGACCAGCGCGAAGGCGTACGACAGCCGTTCGCGGATCTTCAGGTAGGCCGAATGGCGGGCGTAGCGGCGCGCATCGGGAAGCGCGATGTGGGTGATCAGTTCATCGGCCTCGAGCACGTTGTCGTACTGCGGCGCGTCGCCCGGCAAACGGTGGAACTCGGCGAAGGGAATCGCGCGCTTGCCGCGTACCGACTCGACGTGCACCGTCGCTTCCAGCGCGGCCAGCGCCACGCACATGTCGGACGGGTGGGTCGCGATGCACTGCTCGCTGGCGCCGAGGATCGCGTGCTGGCGCGTGATGCCGCCGATCGCGGCGCAGCCGGTGTTCGGCTCGCGCTTGTTGCAGGGCGTGGCGAGGTCGTAAAAATAATAGCAGCGGGTGCGCTGCAGCAGGTTGCCGCCGTTGCTGGCCATGTTGCGCAGCTGGGGAGACGCGCCGGCCAGAATGGCGGCGCCGAGCAGCGGGTAGCGCTCGCGCACCAGCGGGTGGTAGGCCGTGTCGGCGTTGCGCGCGGTGGCGCCCAGCCGCAGGCCGCCGTCCTTGTCTTCCTCGATCTTGTCGAGCGGCAGGCGGTTGATGTCGACCAGGCGGCGCGATTCCATCACGCCTTCCTTCATCAGGTCGAGCAGGTTGGTGCCGCCGGCGATGAAGCG
>DNCF01000325.1 GCA_003484545.1 Massilia sp.
GTTGTTCTCCAGGTGGTACAGGAAGGAGCCGCCGTAGGTGTCGCTCGGCAGCGGCCAGCCCGCGGTGTGGATCACCAGGCCCGGCTTGTGCTTCGCCGGGTCGATCTCCCACAGCTCCTTGATGCCGATGCCGTAGGTCTGCGGATCCTTGCCCTTGTTAAGGTCATATTTGGCGATCAGCTGCTTGCCCAGGTGGCCGCGCGAACCTTCGGCGAAGAAGGTGTACTTTGCGTGCAGCTCCATGCCGAGCTGGAAGTCCGGACCCGGCTCGCCGTCGCGCTTGACGCCCATGTTGCCGGTGGCGACACCTTTCACGGAGCCGTCCTCGTTGTACAGCACTTCGGCCGCCGGGAAGCCGGGGAAGATCTCCACGCCCAGGCTTTCCGCCTGCTGGCCCAGCCAGCGCACCACGTTCGCCAGCGAGACGATGTAGTTGCCGTGGTTGGTGAGGGACTTGGGCACCATGAACGAGGGCGTCGCATAGGACTTGGTCTCGGTCAGGAACAGCACCTGGTCCTCGGTGACCGGGGTGTTCAGCGGCGCGCCGAGTTCCTTCCAGTTCGGGAACAGCTCGTTGATGGCGATCGGGTCCATGACCGCGCCCGACAGGATGTGGGCGCCCAGTTCGCCGCCTTTTTCGAGCACGCAGACCGAGACGTCCTGGCCTTTTTCGCTGGCGAGCTGCTTCAATCGGATACTTGCGGCCAGCCCCGCCGGGCCGCCGCCGACGATGACAACGTCGTATTCCATTGCTTCGCGCGGTCCGTATTGTTCGAGGATGTTGTTAGGCTCTGTCATGGTCTTCTAATGGTCTAAAAAAATTTAAGCACGAGTGTGCGGGTTTTTGGGGCCGTTTGCAACTTAGCCAGCTATTTTAGGGCCAAAATTAGATGCGGCAATCTAATAGCTGATTCTGTGACATCATTATGCCCAAGAGCGCCCGGCACGAGCGCCAGCTCAGCCGTAGAAACGCACACACCAGCACAGCCAACACCAGCACAGGAGCCAACGTGGGCATCGAAGTCAATTACGAAGGGAAGATTGCCATGGTCACCGGCGCCTCGAGCGGGCTCGGTGCACGCTTCGCGAAAGCGCTGGCCGGTGCCGGCGCCCAGGTCGTGCTGGCCTCGCGCCGCATCGAGCGCCTGAAGGAGCTGCGCGCCGAGATCGAGGCCGACGGCGGCGCCGCCCACGTGGTCGCGCTCGACGTCACTGATCTCGCCAGCATCAAGTCGGCGATCGCCCACGCCGAGACCGAGGCCGGCCCGATCGACATCCTGGTCAACAACTCGGGTGTGCAGAGCACCCAGCGCCTGCTCGACGTCACCGAGGACGACTACCAGTACATCATGGACACCAACCTGCGCGGCGCCTTCTTCGTCGCCCAGCAGGCCGCGAAGCGCATGATCCAGCGCGCCAAGGGCGACCCGCGCAAGCAGCACCGCATCGTCAACATCGCCTCGGTCGCGGGCCTGCGCGTGCTGCCGCAGATCGGCGTCTACTGCATGAGCAAGGCCGCCGTGGTACAGATGACCAAGGCGATGGCGGTGGAGTGGGGCAAGTACGGCATCAACGTCAACGCCATCTGTCCCGGCTACATCTCGACCGAGATGAACGAGGAATATTTCGAGACCGAACAGGGCCGTAAGCTGATCGAACTGCTGCCGCGCAAGCGCCCCGGCAAGCCGGAAGACCTCGATGGCCTCCTGCTCCTGCTCGCGGCGGACGAGGCCCACTTCATCAACGGCGCCATCATCACCGCCGACGACGGCATGACGGCGCAATAGTCCGTCATGGCTTGTAGAATGCGGGTTTTTGCAGGCGGCGCCGGCGACGGCGCTTTTTTTATTGTTTTCACGAAGTGGCAACACTCGTCAGCAGGATTATGAGCAACAAGAAGTTGGTACACACGATGCGGATGCCGGTCCGCTGGGGCGACATGGACGCGATGGGCCATGTCAACAATACGGTTTATTTCCGCTATATCGAAACGGCGCGCATCGCCTGGCTCGAACAGGTCGGCGCCTTGCCCGACCCGACCCGCACCGGGCCGGTGCTGATCAACGCCCAGTGCTCGTTCCTCAAGCAGCTGAAATATCCGGCCGAGATCGAGGTCACGTCCTGGGTCGGCCCGCCGGGGCGTTCGAGCTTCGAGGTCTCGCACCAGATCCGCCTGGTCGGCGCCGACGGCCAGGCCGGCGCGCTGCATGCGGAAGGCGCCGCGAAGATCGTCTGGGTCGATTTCGCGGCGGAGAAGTCGGTGCCGCTGCCGGACGAAATACGGGAACTGTTGCCGGCGGCCTGAGTGCCGATGTGATTCCTCGCCACAGGCGCGCCAGCCCCTGAGGTCTTCGGCATTGGAGCGCAGGGGTATGCACCATATCGACATTATTTGGCGTCTCACGGTGCTTTAGCATCATGTCGCGCAGGTCGGCCCGTGCGCGACAACAGGACGGCGTGCGCCTTCAGCGCGCCACGCCCACCAGCTTGTGCACCAGCTCCGACGAGGTCGAGGCCGAGAACTTGCGCATCAGCTTGGCCCGGTGCATCTCCACCGTGCGCGGGCTGAGGTCGGTCTCGCGCGCGATCACCTTGCTCGTTTTCCCTTCCACCAGCAGTGCCGCGATCTCGCGCTCGCGCGGCGTCAGCTCGGCCGTCACGGGGCGCTTCTCGCTCACGTCCTCGAAGGTCCAGACGCCGGCGCCGAGCGGCTCGGCGGGGTTCAGCGCGCGTCCGGTCACGTGGCACCAGAACAGTTCGCCGCTGCCGCGGCGCATGATGCGCTCGTCCGAATAGCGGCCGCGCGCGTTCATGATCGGCACGATGCGGTCGCCGGTGCGCAGGAATTCGTCCATCGTCGGGTAGAGCACGGCGAAGGACTGGCCGTCGAGCTGGCCGCGCTCGTAGCCGAACATGCCGGCCAGCGCGGCGTTGCAGGACTGGATCACACGGTTCACCGAAATGCACATGCCTACCGGCGCATGCTGGAAAATCATTTCGTAATCGATGGCGTATGATGAATTCATCTGATACGGGTCCACGAGGGACAGGGTTGATCCTGCCCGGTATTTCTACGGTATTGTGCTTTCGAGAAGCGTATTCTATGCTGGATTCTCTACTCTGCAGTACATAAAGAGCTTTTGCTTAACCTATACAAGGGACGGGTATGAACAAAGTGTATCCTGATGCGAGATCGGCGCTGGCCGGTATCGTCCAAGACGGCCAGACGATCGCCGTCGGCGGCTTCGGCCTGTGCGGCATTCCCGAGGCGCTGATCGAAGCGCTGCGCGATTCGGGCGTGAAGAACCTCACCGCGATTTCGAACAATGCGGGCGTCGACGGCTTCGGCCTCGGCCAGCTGCTCGAGACGCGCCAGATCAGGAAGATGATCGCTTCCTACGTCGGCGAGAACAAGGAATTCGCACGCCAGTTCCTGGCCGGCGAACTCGAGCTCGAATTCACCCCGCAGGGCACGCTGGCCGAGAAGCTGCGCGCCGGCGGCGCCGGCATTCCGGCCTTCTTCACCAAGACCGGCTACGGCACCATCGTCGCGGAAGGCAAGGAGACCCGCGAGTTCGACGGCGAGCACTACGTCATGGAACGCGCGCTCGTGCCCGACGTTTCCCTGGTCAAGGCCTGGAAGGCCGATAAGGCCGGCAACCTGGTGTTCCGCAAGACCGCGCGCAACTTCAATCCGAACGTGGCGACCGCAGGCAAGGTCTGCATCGTGGAAGTCGAGGAACTGGTCGAGATCGGCGAGATCGATCCGGACCAGGTGCATACCCCGAGCATCTTCGTGCACCGCATCGTCCACAACCCTTCGCCGGAAAAGCGCATCGAACAGCGCACCGTGCGCGCGAACTAACCGGAGACAGAACATGGCATGGACTCGTGACGAAATGGCCGCGCGCGCAGCGAAAGAGCTGCAGGACGGCTTCTATGTGAACCTGGGCATCGGCCTGCCGACCCTGGTCGCCAACTACGTACCCCAGGATATCGAGGTGTTCCTGCAGTCGGAAAACGGCCTGCTCGGCATCGGCCCGTTCCCGACCGAAGATGAGGTCGACGCCGACCTGATCAACGCCGGCAAGCAGACCGTGACCGCGCTGCCTGGCGCCGCCTACTTCAGCTCGGCCGATTCCTTCGGCATGATCCGCGGCGGCAAGATCAACCTCGCCATCCTGGGCGCGATGCAGGTCTCCGAACGCGGCGACCTGGCCAACTGGATGATCCCGGGCAAGATGGTGAAGGGCATGGGCGGCGCGATGGACCTGGTGGCCGGCGTCAAGCGCGTGGTCGTGGTGATGGAGCACGTCGCCACCGCCAAGGACGGTTCCACCTCGCACAAGATCCTCAAGAAGTGCGACCTGCCGCTGACGGGCGTGGGCGTGGTCGACCGCATCATCACCGACCTGGGCGTGATCGACGTCACCGACACCGGCCTCAAGCTGGTCGAGCTGGCGCCTGGCGTGAACAAGGAACAGGTATTGGCGGCCACCGGCGCGGAGCTGGACGTGTCGGCGGTCTGACGCGCCGCACGTGAACGAGGGACTGACGCGTTCAGTCCCTTTTTGTTGTTCGATCTCGTCCCGAATGGATGGGTTTGCCCGGCCTAAAGCACGCCTGCGGCCGCCTTGGCTGCGCAGGCGCATGTTCTCCTGCCCGATACCGCATGCTTCATCACCTTTCTTTTGGCGTTCTCGACCTGCAACGTGCGGGTCGTTTCTACGACGCCGTGCTGGCCCCGTTGGGCTATGTCCGTGTCTTCGAGGACGACACGGCGCTGGGCTATGGCTATCCAGGCGGAGACGACAAATTGTCGCTCAAACTGGTGCCGGATCCTGCCGCCCCCGGGGACGGTGTCCATCTTGCGTTTGCCGCCGGTTCGCATGCCCGGATCGACGCGTTTCACGCGGCCGCGCTGCGGCATGGCGGGCGCTGCAATGGCGCTCCCGGCCCGCGGCCGGACTACGGCGATCACTACTACGCCGCCTTCGTGGTCGACCCGGACGGCTATCGTCTGGAAGCGGTGCTGAACGCCCCGGTTCAGGCGGGTTCCGGTACTGGCGGCCCGGAAGCGTCCGAACCCGTTCCGCACGGCGTCGGGGCGGTGACGCTGGAACCGGTCACGCTCGACAATGCCGAGACGCTGATCGAAATGCGCTTGCCGCCCGAGCAGGACCGCTGGCTCGCCGACAATGCCGCTTCGATTGCACAGGCCGGCTTTTATCCGAATTGGCGCACGCGCGCCATCTGCTGCGACGGCGAACCGGCCGGTTTCCTGCTGTATGACGTCGCCGCGAACGACGAGCCCGGCCACTACGGCATCTACCGCTTCATGGTCGCGCACGCAAGGCAAGGGCGCGGCATCGGCCGCCGTGCGATGGCCTTGCTGCTGGCCGAGCTGCGCGCGCAGCCGGACGCGAAGCGCATCACGGTGTGCTACAAGCCGGAAAACGCGGTGGCGCGCAGCCTGTATCGATCGTGCGGCTTCACCGAAGTGGGCGTCGACGCGACGGGCGAGATGATCGCCGAGATCCGGCCCGTGCAGGCGGCCGGCGACAGCGCCCCGTAGTTCGGGCGCTCAGGCGAGGGCGGCGGCCAGGATCTGTTCCATGTTCGGCCCGGCCGCTTCGCAATTGGCGAGGTGGATGATCGACACGCCCATCCGCGGCAGCCGCAGTATCAGCGTATTGAATCCCCACAGGCATCCGCCATGGAACACGACCTCCTGGCCATCCATGTGCGCGATCTCGAGCCCGAAACGATAATCGGGAAGCTGTCCATCGCGCAGCGGCGAAGGCGCCAGCATGGCATGCGTCAGGCTCGCATCCATGGTCCACTGGCGGTGCCATTCCCGTTCCCATTGCAGCAAGGCGCGTGTGCTGGCGTAGATGCCGCCGTCGCCGACCGTGTTGGCGTTTCCGAGATACTGCTTGTACCCATAGGGCCGGGCCGCATCCGCCTCGTAGCTGAACACGCGGTTGTCGATCACGGCGAAGCGATCGTCGTCGAAGCGTATCCCATGCAGGCCCAGCGGTTCGAACAGCTTCTCCCTGGCGTAGCGGCTCAGCGGCGTGCCAGAAACGCGTTCGACCAGGGCGGCCAGCAGGATGTAGTTGCTGTTGCTGTAGCGGTGTTCCGTCGCGGTCGGACACGCGAGCGTATCCATGCAGGCGATCAGTGCGAGGATCGTCGCGTTATTGAAGTAGTCGGCTTCATGGCGGCCGAGCTGGCAGTGCAGGTACTGAAAATAATCGGGGATGCCGCTGGTGTGGTTGAGCAGGCTGCGCAAGGGGAAGGCCTGCTCGAACCGCGACAGCTCCGGAAGATAGGGACAGACATCGCTGTCGAGACCGAGCAGCCCGTCGCGCACCAGGGACAGGACGCAGGCCGCCGTGAACTGCTTCGATTCGGACGCCAGGTAGTAGGCGGAGTCGCCCGACAAGGGCAGCTTCAGCTCCAGCGAGGCCATGCCATGGTGAAGCTCGAAGATGGTCTCGTCCTTGCGCAGGACGGCTGCACTGAAGCCCGGCCCCTGCGGCGGCAGGCGCGACTGTAATTCGGTGTAGTAATCCGCCAATTTCTGCATGGGCCGCTGCCGCCTTCGAGAAAGAAAAGCCGATTCTGCCACAGCCCACCGGAATCCGGCAGGCGCAGCCGCCCGAAACGCCTCCCCTTGATGCGCCTGTCCGCGGTGCGGCCGGCCATCTTCCTTCGCCGGGGGGCGAAAACCAGAAGGGCGCTGGATTCCAGCGCCCTTCGTCATTCCGAGACCCCGCAGGGATCAGAGCTTCCAGACGTACTGCACCGGAACCCAGGCCGGCTGCGGCTTGCCATTGACGGTTGCCGGCGTAAAGGTGCACTTGGCGATCGCCACGCGCGCCGCTTCGTCGAGCGACACGTCGCCGCTGGACTTCAGCACGCTCGACTGGGAGACGCTGCCGTTGGGTTCGATCCTGAAGCGCAGCGTGACCGTGCCTTCCACGCGCCTGGCCAGCGCCTCGGCCGGATACTGCGGCTTGGCGCAGCTGTTGAACTGGGCAATCGGCCTGGTCGCGACGGCATCGGCGGCGGCCTGCTCCTGCGCCTGTTCCTGCGCCTTGTCATTGACCGCGGTCGGCGTCTGCGCGCAACCGGCGATGCAGGCCGCGGCCAGGCCCAGCACGGGAATCGCGGCCTTCCAGTTCAGGGCCTGGGTGTCGGGGCGTACCAGTCGTTTGATGCGTTGCATGAGATCTCCTCCGTTGGCCGCCTGGGCCAGGTGGTGGTGGGAAAACTGGAGCTTCTCCAGTTCGGAAAGCGCAAGCGCGAGGCGGCGTGGTTCGCCCAGCGCGCTTGCGGCCAGGTCGTCCGCGATGTGTTCGCGTTCGACGCGGATACGGTGCGAGATCCACCATACGGCCGGGTGGTAGAAGAGCAGGGCTTCGATCGCGCTCTGGACCAGGTTGACCAGGTAGTCGCAGCGCCTGACGTGCGCCAGCTCGTGCGCCAGCAGCGCTTCGAGCAGGTGCGCCGGCATGCCCGTCACCAGCGCGGCCGGCACCAGCACCACCGGCTTGAGCCAGCCGGCCGTGACCGGGCTGGCCAGGCCTTCG
>DNCF01000499.1 GCA_003484545.1 Massilia sp.
TCGCGGGCGCTGGGCTGGCCGCCGGAGCGGGCATCGCCGCAGCCGAAGCCGCGGCCGCGCCCGAGGCGAATCCGCAAACCCTGCTGTCGCAGCAGCTCGAACAGGCCTTCCGCAACCGCGGCGACAACACCGAGATCGTCGAGCCGGCTGCGACGCTCGACGCCGTCACCGGCGCGCCGCTCGACACCACCTTCAATATCGACAGCCTGGGCCTGGGCACGGACGCCACCGCGCTGCCGCAGGCGCAAGCGAAGGCGGACGACAATCTGCTCGACTTCGACCTGGGCGGCTTGAGCTTCGAGCCGGTCCCAGCCGCTGAACCGACCCCGGCCGCATCGGCCGACGCTACCGCCGTGCCGGATTTGCAGTTCGACATGGAACCGTTCGCGCCGCTCGAGCCCGCGGCGGCCACGACCGCGACCCCGGACGTCCCGGTCACCAACCTCGACGACCTGGCCTTCGACATGAACTTCGACGCGCCGCCGCAACAGGCCGCGTCCACGGCGACGCCGCAGGACGATGACGACGGCTTCGTCCTCGACCTGTCGAGCAGCGGCCCGTCGACCGACATCGACATGGCCCAGCTGGCCAAGGAATTCGAACTGCCGCCGCTGCCGGAAGTGCCGCAGACCCCGCAGGCGGCCGAGCTCAAGGATCCGCTGTTCGAGCTCGACGCCATGGACTTCAGCCTGGCCGACGATACCCCGGTGACGCCGGCGACCCCGGCCGCACCGAAGCAGGACTTCGACTTCTCGACCGACCTCGACTTCGCCACCGCGACCCCGGTTGCCGAAACGGCTGCCCAGGGGCAGGCCAGGGATCCGCTGTTCGACCTCGACGCCATGGACTTTGGCCAGCCGGCCGCGCCCGCCGCGCCGCAGGACGACCCGTTCGCGCTGCCGGACGTGCCGGCCATCCCGAATCCGGGCACGCCGGTGCCGCGCTTCGACATGTCGGGCTTCGACCTCGACCTGCCCGCGGGCGACGTCGAGCAGGCGGTCCAGGCCGCGCCGCAGGAGCAGGGCATCTCGAACGAGCTGAGCCCGGCCCAGATGGAGATGGAAACCAAGCTCGACCTGGCGATTGCCTACCAGGAGATCGGCGACAAGGAAGGCGCGCGCGAGCTGCTCGACGAGGTGATCAAGGGCGGCAGCGGCGAGCAGGCCAGCCGTGCCAGCGCCATGCGCGCGAAGTTGGCTTGATGCGTGGCGTGATTCGTAGCGTGAGGCGCATCGCACTCGGACTCCAGTATGTCGGCACCGGCTGGAATGGGTATCAGAAACAGCCGACCCGCGACACCGTGCAGGACGCCCTCGAGATCGCGCTCGAGAAGTTCGCCTGCACGCCTTTGCACACGACCTGCGCCGGCCGTACCGATGCCGGCGTCCACGCGGTCGAGCAGGTGGTCCACTTCGACACCGAGCTGGACCGCTCGATGCAGAGCTGGGTGCGCGGCACGAATACCTTCCTGCCCGATTCGATCTCGGTGCGCTGGGCAGCCGAGGTGCCGCCCGACCTCGAGGGCAACCAGTTCCATGCCCGTTTCTCGGCCCGTGCGCGCACCTATCACTACGTCCTGTACAACAACCCGAATCCCTCGGCGCTGCTGGCCGGGCGCGCCGGCTGGGTGTTCCGTCCGCTCGACGTCGAGCGCATGCGCGCCGCCGCCCGCCACCTGATCGGCCTGCACGATTTTTCATCGTTCAGGGCGTCCGGCTGCCAGGCCAACACGCCGGTGAAGGACATGCAGGAAATCTCGATCGAGCGGCGCGGCGACATCATCGTGTTCACCGTGCGCGCCAGCGCGTTCCTGCACCACATGGTGCGCAACATCGTCGGCGCGCTGATCTACGTCGGCACCGGCCGCAACGAGCCCGGCTGGATGGCCGAGGTGCTGGCCGCGCGCGACCGCGACGCCGCCGCGCCCACCTTCATGCCGGACGGCCTGTACTTCGCGAAAATCGATTACGATCCGAAGTGGGGGCTGCCGCAGGAGGCGCTCTCGCCACTGCCCTGGTTATAAGGTTTCACGTTTTTTCATGAATCGTACCCGCGTCAAAATCTGCGGCATCACCCGCGAACAGGACCTCCTTGCCGCGGTTGCTGCCGGCGCCGATGCGCTCGGCTTCGTGTTCTACCCGAAGAGCCCGCGCTACGTGAGCTTCGACACCTTTGCCGCGCTGGGGCGCACGCTCCCGCCCTACGTCAGCTCGACCGCCCTGTTCGTCAACCCGACGCTCGAGGAGGTGAGGGCGGTGGTGGAGGCGGCCCCGGTCGCGCTGCTCCAGTTCCACGGCGACGAAAAGGTCGCGCAGTGCGCGGCGATCGCGGATGCGGTGAAGCGTCCTTTCGTGCGGGCCTACCGCGTCAAGCCGGACACGACGCACAATGAGCTGCTAGAATGCGAACTCGCATACCGCGCCGCCAGTCCCTGGTTCTCGAGCCTGTTGCTCGACGCTTACGTGGACGCCTACGGCGGTGCAGGAAAGGTCTTCGATTGGTCTCTTATCCCAAAAGAGCTCGCGCCTCGGGTCGTTTTGAGTGGTGGGTTGAGCGTGCAGAACGCGACTGAGGCGGTGGCAAGCGTACGCCCCTACGCCGTCGACATCAGCAGTGGTGTCGAGGCGAGCAAGGGGATCAAGGACGCCCGCAAGATCGCGGACTTCATTGCCGCGGTGCGGGCAGCCGATGCCATCATCGAAAGCGAGCACGATCATGAAAGACAACAACCTGACCCGAGGAACTGAGGGCGGCGCCGCCGCATTGTTCCAGACCCCCGACTACCAACTGCCCGACGCGCGCGGCCATTTCGGCCCCTATGGCGGCAGCTTCGTCGCCGAAACCCTGTCGCACGCGCTGAACGAGCTGAACGAGGCCTATGCCCGTTTCTCGACCGACCCGGAATTCCTCGAAGAATTCCGCTACGAACTGGCCCACTTCGTCGGCCGCCCGTCGCCCGTGTATCACGCGAAGCGCTGGTCCGAACTGGCCGGCGGCGCGCAGATCTACTTCAAGCGCGAAGACCTGAACCACACCGGCGCCCACAAGATCAACAACGTGATTGGCCAGGCTTTGCTGGCGCGGCGCATGGGCAAGAAGCGCATCATCGCCGAGACCGGCGCCGGCCAGCACGGCGTGGCCACCGCCACCATCTGCGCCCGCTTCGGCATGGAATGCGTGGTCTACATGGGCAGCGAGGACGTCAAGCGCCAGGCCCAGAACGTCTACCGCATGAAGCTGCTGGGCGCGACCGTGGTGCCGGTCGAGTCGGGCAGCAAGACCCTCAAGGACGCGCTCAACGAAGCCATGCGCGACTGGGTCACCAACATCGAAAACACCTTCTACATCATCGGCACGGTGGCGGGCCCGCACCCGTATCCGATGATGGTGCGCGACTTCCAGTCGGTGATCGGCGAGGAATGCCGCGTGCAGATGCCGGCCATGACCGGCCGCCAGCCCGACTACGTGCTGGCCTGCGTCGGCGGCGGCTCGAACGCCATGGGCATTTTCTATCCCTACATCGACGAGCCGGGCGTCAAGCTGGTCGGCGTCGAGCCGGCGGGCGAGGGCATCGAGACCGGCAAGCACGCGGCCTCGCTGAACGCGGGCTTCCCGGGCGTCCTGCACGGCAACCGCACTTACCTGCTGCAGGATGCGAACGGCCAGATCATCGAGACCCACTCGGTCTCGGCCGGCCTGGACTATCCGGGCGTGGGACCCGAGCACGCGTGGCTGAAGGACTCGGCGCGCGCGCAGTACGTCTCGATCACGGACGACGAGGCGCTGGCGGCCTTCCACGACTGCTGCCGCATCGAAGGCATCATCCCGGCGCTGGAATCCTCGCACGCGATCGCCTACGCGGTGAAGCTGGCGCCGAGCCTGAACAAGGACGAGATCATCCTGGTCAACCTGTCGGGCCGCGGCGACAAGGACATGCACACGGTGGCGCAAAGGATGGGGCTGGATTTCAGCTGAGTCCCCGTTGAACGCATACCTGCATTCACCGCGTGGAAGGCTTTGCCGTCCACGCGGTTGACGGACCCATGCGAACCGCCTCCGTTACCGACTACCAAGATAGAGAACACATCATGTCCCGCATCGAACCCACCTTCGCCGCCCTGCGCGAACAGAACAAGACCGGCCTCGTCACCTTCATCACCGCCGGTGACCCCGGCCCCGATCTCACCGTGCCGTTGATGCACGCCCTGGTCGAGGGCGGCGCCGACGTCCTGGAACTCGGCGTTCCCTTCTCCGACCCGATGGCCGAAGGCCCGGTCATCCAGCGCGCCTGCGAGCGCGCCCTGAAATTCGGCATCGGCCTGCGCGATGTCTTCGGTTTCGTGCGCGAATTCCGCAAGACGAACGCCACGACGCCGGTGGTCCTGATGGGCTACGCCAACCCGATCGAGCGCATCGGTCCCGAGGAATTCATCCGCTGCGCAAAAGAAGCCGGCGCGGACGGCGCCATCGTCGTCGACTATCCGCCGGAAGAATGCGAGGCCTTTGCCGACGCCATGCGCGCCAACGACCTCGACCTGATCTTCCTGCTGGCGCCGACCTCCACGGTCGAACGCGTGCAGCAGGTGGCGCGCTACGGCAGCGGCTTCAGCTACTACGTCTCGCTCAAGGGCGTGACCGGCGCCGGCAGCATCGACACCGAAGACGTGGCGCGCCGCGTGGCCGCGATCCGCGAGCACGTGCGCCTGCCGATCGGCGTCGGCTTCGGCATCCGCGACGGCCAGACGGCGAAGGCGGTCGCATCGGTGGCGGACGCTGTCGTCATCGGCAGCCGCATCATCCAGGAGATCGAGAACGCCGGGGCCGAGGCCGCCGTGCCGGCGGTGCGCGCCTTCGTGGGCGGCATCCGCGCCGCGCTCGACGAATAAGCTGGCAATCCGGACCGTAGGGTGGGCACGGTGTGCCCACCCTACGGTCACCGGCACCGCCAGGAAACTGCGCCGATCTTCTGCTTGTCAAGTTGCTATTGAGTACGGTACATTAACCAAACTCAATGTTTGTACGGACGAGGCATTCCATGAAGAAGCAAGTAGTCAGTGTATCCATTCTGCAAAACGCCAAGGTGATGGCAGCGCTGTATCTGGTCATTTCGATCCCGCTCACCCTGTTCATGACCATTCCCGCGCTGCTGACGCAGGGCGCCGGGGTGTCGCTGATGGCGGCGGTGTTGATGCCGCTGCTCTACACGCTGTTTGGTTTCGTGTTCACCCTCCTTGGCGCATGGGTGTATAACCTCATTGCGGCGCGCATCGGCGGCTTCGAGTTCACCACGGCCGAGGCGGGCAGGAACTTCGCCAAGGACTAATTGTCGGAAATTCAAGCGGTCGACAAGCCCGGCGCTAGCGGCTACACTACGCGCCACCCCAAGAATTGCCGCAAAGGAGAGAACATGAGTTGGTTGGAAAAACTGCTGCCCCCCCGAATCCAGCGCTCCGATGCTGCCAACCGCAAGACCATGCCCGAGGGCCTGTGGGTCAAGTGCCCGTCGTGCGAAGCGGTCCTGTACCGCGCCGACCTCGAGTCGAACCTGCACGTGTGCCCGAAGTGCGACCACCACATGCGCATCCGCGCCCGCGAGCGCCTCGACGCGCTGCTCGACGCGGAAGGCCGCTACGACATCGGCCAGGAAGCCCTGCCGGTCGACACCCTCAAGTTTAAAGACAGCAAGAAATACCCGGACCGCCTGAAGGCCGCGATGGAGGCCACCGGCGAAACCGACGCGCTGGTGGTGCAGGGCGGCTCGATCATGAGCCTGCCCGTGGTCGTCGCCTGCTTCGAATTCGAATTCATGGGCGGCTCGATGGGTTCGGTCGTCGGCGAGCGCTTCGCGCGCGGCGCCCAGATCGCGCTCGAGCAGAAGGTGCCGTTCATCTGCATCACCGCCACCGGCGGCGCACGCATGCAGGAAGGCCTGCTGTCGCTGATGCAGATGGCCAAGACCACTGCCATGCTGACCAAGCTGTCCGAGAAGAAACTGCCGTTCATCAGCGTGCTGACCGACCCGACCATGGGCGGCGTCTCCGCCTCCTTCGCCTTCATGGGCGACGTCGTGATCGCCGAGCCGAAGGCCCTGATCGGTTTCGCCGGCCCGCGCGTCATCGAGAACACCGTGCGCGAGAAACTGCCGGAAGGCTTCCAGCGCGCCGAGTTCCTGGTGCAGAAGGGCGCCGTCGACATGATCGTCGACCGCCGCAAGATGCGCGAGGAAATCGCGCGCCTGCTGGCTCTGCTGCAAAACCAGCCGGCCGAAAGCATCGCTTAAATTTTCCCGTTAGAATCGTAAGACGGCCGGCCTTCCGCCACGCGGACTGCCGGCCGTTTTCTTCCCCGTTCGAGTTGCACCGCGAGTTTCATCCCTAATACGATCCCATGCAAAACCTCCCCACCACCTTGCCCGACTGGCTGGCGCTGATCGAGTCGCGCCACGCCGAAACCCACATCGACATGGGCCTGGAGCGCGTGCGCGCCGTCAAGGAACGCATGGGCCTGGCCTTCGCATGCCCGGTCATCATGGTGGCCGGCACCAACGGCAAGGGCTCGACCTGCGCGATGCTCGAGTCGGTGCTGCTGCACGCCGGCTACCGCGTCGGCCTGTACATCAAGCCGCACTTCCTCGACTTCAACGAGCGCGCGCGCATCAACGGCGAGATGGCGAGCGACGCCATGCTGGTGGAGGCCTTCAACTTTGTCGAATCGCAGCGCGGCGACATTTCGCTGACCTATTTCGAGTTCACCACGCTCGCCATCATGCACCTGATCTCGAAGGCCGGCGTCGACGTCGCGATCCTCGAGGTCGGCCTGGGCGGGCGGCTGGATGCGGTCAACGTGGTCGACGCCGACGTCGCCATCGTCACCAGCATCGACATCGACCATGCCGACTACCTGGGCGACACGCGCGAAGCGATCGGCTTCGAAAAGGCCGGCATCTTCCGTCCGGGCAAGGCCGCGATCTGCAGCGACCCGATGCCGCCAAGTACGCTCATCAAGCATGCCGAGGACATCGGCGCCGACCTCTGGCTGATCGGCCGCGACTTCAACTACCAGGGCGACCAGCAGCAGTGGAGCTATGGCGGACGCAGCCAGCGTCGCAATGCGCTGGCCTATCCGGCACTGCGCGGCGCGAACCAGCTCCTGAACGCCTCGGCCGCGCTGGCGGCGCTGGAAGCGCTGCGCCTGCAGCTGCCGGCCGGCGCCCAGGAAGTGCGCACCGGCCTGGCCCTGGTCGAGCTGCCGGGACGCTTCCAGGTGCTGCCGGGCCGCCCGACCACGGTGCTCGACGTCGCGCACAATCCGCACGCGGCCGCCACGCTGGCGCAGAACCTGGGCAACATGGGCTTCCACCGCTACACCTATGCCGTGTTCGGCATCATGGCCGACAAGGACATCGAGGGCGTGATCGCGCCGATGGCCCAGTACATCGACCACTGGTGCGTCGCCGACCTGCCGTCCCCGCGCTCGGCCAAGGGCGAGGAACTGGCGCGCCAACTGGCCGCGCTGCGCCCGGCGGGAGCGAAAGAGGGCGACTTTTCGGTTACAAATTTCCCCGATCCGGCCGCGGCCTTCGCAAATGCCATCAGCCGTGCCGGGGAGAATGATAGAATTGTGGTCTTTGGCTCGTTCTATACCGTCGCCGGCGTGATGGCGGCCCGAAAAAACTCTCTTCACTGATTAAAGACGCATGGGCTTGTTCTCGATCTTTAGTAAAAACAAGCAAGAAAGCAGCGCCCAGGACAGTGGCCGTTTTTCCCGCGATGACGACAATCTCGCCGAACGCGCCCGCGCCAAGCGTGCCGCCTACGCGGGAGAGGCCGCGGCCGCCTCGCGCCGCAGCCGTAGCGGCGGCGATCCCA
>DNCF01000277.1 GCA_003484545.1 Massilia sp.
GCGGCGGCGGTGGCGGCGACAATGGTCCGGGCCGGCAACCCGCTCCTCCGGTCGCTTCGCCACCCCCGCCCACGCCCCCGGTGGAACGCGGCCCGCTCTACCATTTCACGCCGATCGGCCTGCCGGGCATGACGCTTGGCGCCGTCGTGCGCCAGGGCATTGCCAACGGCGCGCTGGTGGCGGGCACCTCCTGGGCCGGTACCGAGACCCGGGCCTTCCTGTACGACGGCAAGAAGAACATCGACCTCGGCACCCTCGGCGGCAGCAGTGCCCGCGCCTTCTCGGTCAACCCCTGCGGCCATGTGACCGGCTGGGCCTACACGGACAGTGGCATCCCGCACGCCTTCTACTACGAAAACGGCAGCTTGCGCGATCTCGGCACGCTCGGCGGCGCCGACTCATACGGCAATGTGATCAGCACCTGCGGCAAGGTGGCCGGCTGGGCCGCCACCAGCGCCGGCCAGGCGCATGCTTTCTACCACGATGGCAAGACCATGCACGACATCGGCACCTTCGGCGGCGACTCATCGGCCGCGACCGCCCTCAATTCGCTGGGCCAGGTCGTTGGGTACGCTTACCTTGCGGACAGCACGTATCACGCCTTCCTGTATGACGCCCGTACCGGTGGGCCGATCCTCGACATCGGCCCGGCGGGCTGGCGCTCGATCGCGGTCGACATCAACGAAGCCGGCCAGGTCGCCATCTCGGCGTCTGGCGCGACCACCCTGCGCGCCTACCGCTATGCGGGCGGCACGCTGCTCGATCTCGGCCTGCCGCCCGGCGCCCGGGATGCGCAGCCCACGGCCATCAACGCCGCCGGCCACGTGGTCGGCACCGTCACCTATCCCGACGACCGCCAGGTCGCCTTCCTGCACGACGGCACTACCTTGCACGAGCTCGGCACCCTGGGCGGCGGCCGCATCTCGCAGGCGGTCGCGATCAACGCGTCGGGCCTGGTGGTGGGATCGTCCGTCGACCCCACCGCCGTCGGCCAGCGTGCGTTTGCCTGGAGCAGCAGCTACGGCATGGTCAACCTGAACGAACGGGTCACCAACCTGCCCAAGGGGGTCACGCTGATCGCGGCGCTGGCCGTGGCCGACGACGGCGGGATTGCCGTGCGCACCAACGAGGGCCTGGGCTTGCTGCGGCCGCGCAAGTGAACGCGCTGGTAGCGCTGCAACGAAAAACGGCACCGCAAGGTGCCGTCTTTTTTCGATACGAGGTGCTTACTTCTGCAGCAGGTTATTCACCGGCACCAGGTCCGCCTCGCGCAGCGAGCCCGACGCCGCCTTCAGGCGCAGGCCGTTCAGGATGGTGTTGTAGCGCGCACGGGCCAGGTCGGTACGGGTCGAGTACAGCTGGCGCTGGGCATTCAGGACGTCGATGTTGATGCGCACGCCGACCTGGTAGCCGAGCTTGTTCGACTCGAGCGCCGACTGGCTCGACACTTCGGCCGCTTCCAGCGCCTTGACCTGGGCCAGGCCGCTGTTCACGCCGAGGAAGGCCTGGCGCGCCTGCAGGGCGGCATTGCGGCGGGTCGCTTCGAGGTCGCTGCGGGCGCGGTCTTCCAGCGCGATCGATTCGCGCACCTGGCTGGTCACGGCAAAACCGCTGAAGATCGGCACCGTCCACTGGATGCCGATCGAATTGTTGCGGTTGACGCCCGAGGTGTTCTCGAGGCGGCCGCCGGTGTCGGTTCGGGTCGAGGCGGCGACCAGGTCGAGCGTCGGCAGGTGGCCTGCACGGCGGCGCTTGATGTCGCGCTTGGCGGACTCGAGCGACAGCTCGGACACGGTCACGCCATAGTTCTGGCTCTCGGCCGACGACACCCATGGATCGACCGCGGCCGGCTGCGGCGGCGCCAGCGAGACGCCCGGCTGCAGCGGCGCCAGCGCGCCCGGTTCGGTGCCGATAATCGCCTGCAGCGCACTGCGCTTGTTGTCCAAATCGTTCACGGCGGCAAACTCCTGCGCCACCACCAGGTCGTACGCCGCCTGCGCCTCGTGGGTGTCGGTGATGGTCTGGGTGCCGACCTCGAAGTTGCGCTTGGCCGAGGCCAGCTGCTCGGTGACGGCGCTCTTCTGGGCGCGGGTCGATTCCAGCGTGTCCTGGGCCGCCAGCACGTCGAAATAGGCTTGCGCCACGCGCGTGATCAGGTCTTGCTGGGCCTGCGCGAACTGGGCTTCGGCAATGGCCTGCGCCAGCTTGCTCTGCTCGTAGGTCTGCCAGCGGTCCCAGCGGAACAGCGGCTGGCTCAGCGCCAGCGTATATTGGCTGGTGGTCAGGTTCGAGCCGCCGCCGCGCACCTGGACCGGCACGCCGTTCACGACCCTTGTCTCGCCCTCATTGAATGGCGAAAAATCGCTGTTGTTCCTTTGGGTCGAGCCCGACAGACCGATCGTCGGCAGCAACCCTGCCCGCCCCTGGGCGACACGTTCCCGCCCGGCGGCGAGCGATGCGCGCGCGCTGGCATAGGTGGCGTCGTTGGCCAGGGCCTGCTGGTACACCTGGATCAGGTCGATCGCGTTCGCGTCGAACGACACGAACGCGCTGGCCAGCAGCATGGCGATGAGGGGTTTCTGCATTGCGGTCTCCATCGGAGTCATCAAAAGTTAGGAAAACAGGTCAGTACTTCGGCATCGCCGGATCGACCTGCATGGCCCAGGCGTGTATTCCGCCCGTCAAATTCGTTACGTTCTCGAAGCCGTTACGCTCGAGGAAAGCGGCAACCTGCATGCTGCGCGCGCCGTGGTGGCAAATGCAGACGATCTCCTGGTCGTCGCCGAGCTCGCCGGCGCGGATCGGGACCAGGTGCATCGGGATCTGAGTCGAGCCTGCGATGTGGCAGGTCTCGAATTCCCAGTTCTCGCGCACGTCCAGCAGCAACGGGCGCTCGCGCGCCGGGTCGGCCAGCCAGGCGGCCAACTCGGGAGCGGTAATGTGCTGCATCGCGCGTCCGATCAGAACGTGAAGCGCGACGCGACCGGCGCACCGGCCAGCGGCTTGGCGTTGGTCTCGAACAGCTTGACCGTGTCGTAGCCGGTTTCCGAGACGCGGGTGACGATCTCGCAGGCCATGGCCGGCGCCTGGCCGACGATGGCGGCGATGCGGCCGCCCACCTTCACCTGGCGCAGGAAGGCTTCCGGCAGGCTTTCCAGGCCGCCCGAGATGACGATCACGTCGTAGGGTGCGCCCTGCTCCCAGCCCGCCGCGCCATTGCCTTCGACCACGGTGACGTTGTCGATGCCGGCCTTTTTCAGGTTCTGCTCGGCCAGCGCCTTGACTTCCGGCGACAGCTCGACCGCGGTCACGTGCTGCGCCTTGTGCGCCATCAGCGCCGCCATGTAGCCCGAGCCGGCGCCGATTTCCAGCACCTTCTCGTGCTTCTTGAGGTTCAGTTCCTGCAGAATGCGCGCTTCGATTTTCGGGTTGAACATCGTGTCGCCACCCGGCAGCGGGATCTCGACATCGGCGAAGGCCAGGTTCTGGTAAGCCTCCGGCACGAACTGTTCGCGCTTGACCACATGCAACAGGTCGAGAACATCCTGGTCCAGCACGTTCCAGGGGCGGATCTGCTGTTCGATCATGTTGAAGCGGGCTTGTTCGATATTCATCTCAATACTCAGTGGAAAAAGAAATAATCCGATATTTTATCGTTGAACTGCCTCAGGACGCACATCTTATCGGGATGGCATCGAGATCGCGTGAAATTGCGACAGTCTGCAGTTTGGAGGGAATGAACGCCTGAAAAAGGCGTCCTGAAAAGATCGGCTGTTCACGCCGCCGATCACGCGCCGGCGACTGCGGCGGCCGGGGGCAGCAGGCCGTGCAGCGCCATGTCGAGGAAGGTGTCGAGAAAGGCTTTCGGTTCGAGCGCGCCGCGCTCGCAGGGGCCGACCGAATGCTTCCAGGTGACGAGCATGAGCATCGGCGCGATCAGGACCTGGGTCATCTGGGTGACGTCGATGGCGCGGAACTCGCCGCGCGCGATGCCGCGCTCGAGCATGCTGGAAATCATGCGTGTGCCGCGGTTGATCACTTCCTCCTGGTAGAACTTGGCCAGCTCGGGGAAATTGTTCGCTTCGGCGGTGACAAGCTTGGCGATGCCCGAGACCTTGGTGCCGCCCACCCGCTCCCACCAGGCCAGCATGACGTTGTGCAGCAGCTCGGCGCTGTGGCCGTCGAATTCGGCAACCGAGGACTCGGCCTCGCCGATCACCGGCACGATGCTGGTGCGCACCACAGCCTTGAACAATTCCTCTTTGTTTTCGAAATACAGGTAGAGCGTCCCCTTCGAGACGCCGGCGCGGCGCGCCACGTCCTCCAGCCGGGTAGCGGCAAACCCCCGTTCGACGAACAGGTCGATGGCTGCCGCCAGCAATTCCTGCGGACGAGCATCCTTGCGGCGCTCCCAGCGCGGCTTGGTGTCAAATGGGCATTCCATGCTTCTGTCCGACAACTTTCAAAGAGTCATCGAATATAGACCCCGGTCCGTGGGCAGTCAAGCATACATACGCCTGCCGCAAGCGGGATCCGGCCCCGTGTTTACAGACTTTGCACAGCATCTGCATGCTTCTCGTACGCTTTTCCGCACATTCCCGGCGCCTGCGCCGGCCCGCTTCCTACCTTGCCTTGCCGTTGCCGCAACCGTAGATCCGCCCTTCGCTGCGCGGCCGGTAGAGCGCGCCCTCGCGCTCCCGCGCCGGCTGGTCGGTCTGCTGGCGCGGCACCTGGAACACCGACAGCACGTCCGCCACGCCCGGCAGGAATTTGCCTACTGCCACGTCGAGGCTGGCGATGGCGCCGACCTTCAGGTTGCGCGTCGGCGTGGTGGCGGCCTGCAGGATCGCCGCGGCCACCTGGTGCGGGTCGAGTTGCGGCCCAGGCAGCTTCGGTTCGTTCTTGAGGTAATTGCGCGCGTGCTGCGGCAGCGGCGTGTCGACCGCGGTCGGCTCGATCAGGGTGATCGACACCGGGGCGCCGTCGACCTGTTCGATCTCGATGCGCAGCGCGTCGGTGAAGCCTTTCACGGCGTGCTTGCTGGCCGAATACATGCCCTGCAGCGGAATCGCCACTTCGGACGCTTCGCTGCCGACGTTGATCAGGGCGCCGCCGGTCATGCGCAGGTGCGGCAGCGCCGCCAGCGAACCGTTGACCATGCCCCAGAAATTGATGTCGAACAGGCGCCGGCTGTCGGCCTCGTCCACTTCGTCCAGCCTGCCGTAGATGGTGCAGCCGGCATCGTTGACCCAGGTGTCGATGCGCCCGAAGCGCGCGATCGCCTGCGCCGCCACGTTCTCGACCTGGGCGCGGTCGGACACGTCGGCCACCACGTGGATGGCGTCGTGCCCGCTGGCGCGCAAACCGCCAACGATGGCCTCGAGCACGTCGCCGCTACGCGCGACCAGCACGAGCTTCGCACCGCGCCGCGCCGCATCCTGGGCCGTGGCCAGGCCGATGCCGCTCGACGCCCCGGTAATGACCATCACTTGCTGGTCGAGTGGTTTGAGCGAACTGGCCATGCGCAGCGTCCTCCGTCGGCGTGATCTGTTGCGTCCACATTAGCAGGAATGCCAACTGTGCAGCGCCCGCCAGCCACAGGCATGGCCGGCTGCCGCCAGGTCGCGCCGTCTGCTTGTGCCGTCTGCTTGTATACTGGTCGGCCAGGCCGGTGCGACGCCGGTCTTTTATGTTGAAACATGATGAATTGCCGCGACCATTGCGGTGCCTGCTGCACCGCGCCTTCGATCACCAGCCCAATTCCCGGCATGCCCAACGGCAAGCCGGCAGGCGTGCGCTGCGTGCAGCTTGCCGACGACAACCGCTGCCGGATTTTCGGGCAGCCGGAGCGTCCGGCCTTCTGCGCCGGCCTGCAGCCTTCGGTGGAAATGTGCGGGAACAGCCGCGAGCAGGCCATGCTGTGGCTCGGCGAACTGGAGCGGGCGACGGCGCCGGATTAAATCCTGGGCTCGTCGTTGTCGTCCTTGTTGCCCACCTCGGTCTCGCCGGGCGACAGCAGCCTGGCTTTTTTCTTCTTCTTGACGGTCGTGGAGATTTCCTGGCCCGGCCTGGTGGCCGGCGGCGGCGCGACGGGGATCGGGAAGCCGAGAAAGACCATGATGAAAAAGACCGGCAGCAGCAGGTAGAACAGCGGACGCTTCCAGTTGAGCTTTTGTTTCATCATTGCCAATAGATGAGCATTGGCAATGGCGATTCAAGCACTGCGCTGTAAATATTCCCTGCGGGTGGAAAGCCGTGTCGCGGCGGTCAATGCGCCGCGGCCGGGCGCTGTGCCTGCTGGATGTGGGCGAACAGCGTGCCCAGGGTCATGCGCTCGTCCCAGATGTCCTCGAGCACGATGCCGAAGCGGGTGCGCAGTTCGCGCGCGAGCGTGTCGAATTCCATGGCGCCGGCCATCCACTTCGAGGAAGACAGGGCGCGGTAGAGGCCAAGCAATTGGTCGTCGGGACGGAATTTCAGGAGGTCGGCGTCGCGGAAGTCGAACGCGGAGGTGAAGACGGAAAGGAATTCGCGGATTTGTTTCTTTGTGGCGGAGGGAAAGGCGCGGCGCCACTGGCGGCCCTGGCAAGTACGTGTGCGCAGGGGGTTGGGCAACTGCCCGAACGCCAACATGGCCCAACCAACGGCCAGGATGACGAGGATCGCAAAGATGCTCATGGGTAGACGACAGCGTTACTCATGCGGACCAGTCTAGCACGTTGTTTGCGCCGTGGCGCACATCGCGGCGATATCGTGCGCGCCTTTCCGGTTGAGCAATTTTGGTAACGAAACGGCAATATGCCGCGCATAAAATTTGTTCGCCGTTGAGACCGACTCAACGGCATTCGCCGTGCTCGTGGTAAGCTTCGGCCCCTACGGCATGCCCGCGCTGTCCTTCCGCGCCGTATTCCCACTAATAAATAGCAAAGTTCATGGATATCCTTCTCGCCGTCAAGGCGATCATCATGGGCCTGGTTGAAGGCTTCACCGAATTCCTGCCGATCTCTTCCACCGGTCACCTGATCCTCGCAGGCAGCCTGCTCAACTTTACTGGCGAGAAAGTCAAAGTCTTCGAAATCGCGATCCAGGCCGGCGCCATGCTGGCCGTGATCTGGGAATACCGTGAACGCATCGGGCGCGTGTTAAGTGGCTTGTTTACCGAACGGCGCCAGCAGAAGTTCGTGATCAACCTGATCGTCGCCTTCCTGCCGGCCGCCTTGCTGGGCCTGGTCTTCGCGAACGCCATCAAGGCCGAGCTGTTCAAGCCGGTGCCGGTGGCGCTCGCCTTCATCATCGGCGGCCTGGTGATCCTGTGGGTCGAGCGCCGTCCACAGGGCAAGCCGCACGCTTCGCGCATCGAGACCGTGGACGAGATGACGGTGCTGGATGCGCTGAAGGTCGGCTGCGCCCAGGCTTTCGCCCTGATCCCCGGCACCAGCCGCTCGGGCGCGACCATCATCGGCGGCATGCTGTTCGGCCTGTCGCGCAAAGCGGCCACCGAATTTTCGTTCTTCCTCGCGATCCCGACCCTGCTGTCGGCCACCGCGTATTCGATCATCAAGGAACGCGAACTGCTGTCGATGGCCGACCTGCCGATGTTCGGCCTCGGCGGCCTGGCCGCGTTCGTCTCCGCCTTCCTGTGCGTTCGCTGGCTGCTGCGTTACATCAGCACCCACGACTTCACGATCTTCGCCTGGTATCGTATCGTGTTCGGCGTGATCGTCCTCGTCACCGCGCATTACGGCCTGGTGAACTGGGCGGAATAAAGCCGGGAAATCCTGCATGCACACCGAGACTCTTGCCCCCGACACCGAAGCACGCGCGCTGGACGTCCTGCAGACCGTGTTCGGCTACCCCGCGTTCCGCGGGAACCAGGCCGACATCGTCCAGCACGTGGCCAACGGCGGCGACGCCCTGGTCCTGATGCCGACCGGCGGCGGCAAGTCGCTGTGCTACCAGATCCCGGCGCTGCTGCGCGACGGCGTCGGCGTGGTCGTCTCGCCGCTGATCGCGCTGATGCAGGACCAGGTCGACGCGCTGGAAGAAGTCGGGGTCAGAGCCGCGTTCCTGAACTCGACCCAGACCTTCGAAGAAACCCTGCGCATCGAGCGCCTGGTGCGTACCGGCGAACTGGACCTGGTCTACGTCGCGCCCGAGCGCCTGATGACTCCGCGCTGCCTCGAGCTGTTCGAGTCCTCGCGCATCTCGCTGTTCGCGATCGACGAGGCGCACTGCGTCTCGCAATGGGGCCACGACTTCCGCCCCGAGTACATTCGCCTGTCGATCCTGCACGAACGCTTCCCGAACGTGCCGCGCATCGCCCTCACCGCGACCGCCGACCAGCAGACCCGCGCCGAGATCGCCCAGCGCCTGCAGCTGGAAGAAGCGCGCCAGTTCGTCTCCTCGTTCGACCGCCCGAACATCCGCTACGCGATCGTCGAGAAGACCAACGCGCGCAAGCAGCTGCTCGACTTCATCACCACCGAACACCCGGGCGACTCGGGCATCGTCTACTGCCTGTCGAGGAAGAAGGTCGAGGAAACCGCCGATTTCCTGAACGAGCACGGCATCCGCGCCCTGCCCTACCACGCCGGCATGGAGCACAGCCTGCGCGCCGGGAACCAGGCGCGTTTCCTGCGCGAAGAGAACATCGTGATGGTCGCCACCATCGCCTTCGGCATGGGCATCGACAAGCCCGACGTGCGCTTCGTCTGCCACCTCGACCTGCCGAAGAGCATCGAGGGCTATTACCAGGAAACCGGCCGCGCCGGCCGCGACGGCGCGCCGGCCAGCGCCTGGATGGCCTACGGCCTGCAGGACGTGGTCCTGCAGCGCCGGATGATCGACGAATCCGAGGCCGACGAGACTTTCAAACGCGTGCTGTCGGTCAAGCTCGACGCCATGCTCGGCCTGTGCGAGACCCTCAGCTGCCGGCGCATGCGCCTGCTCGACTATTTCGGCGAGCGCTCCGGCCCCTGCGGCAACTGCGACACCTGCCTGATCCCGCCGGTGTCCTTCGACGCCACGGTGCCGGTGCAAAAACTGCTGTCGGCGATCTACCGCGTCGACCAGCGCTTCGCCGCCGGCCACGTGATCGACGTGCTGCGCGGCGTGCAGACCGAGCGCATCAGCCAGTGGCACCACGACTCCCTGTCCGTGTTCGGCATCGGCAGCGACCGCAGCGAGCAGGAATGGCGCGCGATCGTGCGCCAGACCATCGCGCTCGGCCTGGTCGCGGTCGACCACGACGCCTTCAGTTCCCTGAAGCTGACCGAGGCGGCGCGTCCCGTGCTCAAGGGCGGCCAGAAGGTGCAGCTGCGCCAGTACCAGAAGCCGGTCAAGCCCAAGCGCAGCTTCGCGTCCTCGAAGGGTTACGAGGAGCTGGAGCTGTCGAAGTCCGAGCAGGCGATCTTCGAACGCCTGCGCGCCTGGCGCATGGGCGCCGCGCGCGAGCACGGCGTGCCGGCCTATGTCGTGTTCCAGGACGCGACGCTGCGCGAGATCGCCAAGACCAAGCCGACCTCGCTCGACGAACTGCGCGGCGTGTCCGGCGTCGGCGAGAAAAAACTGGTTTCCTACGGCGAGGACATCGTCGGCATCATCAACGACATGCTGTAGCACCCTGCCGCGGCACGATTCACCACCACGTTCCACATCATGCAGATCGAATCCTCTACCGCACCATCCAATGGCGCACCCGCCTCGCACCAGGTCCCGGCCAACGCCGCCAGCCTGCAAACCTTCGTGTTCGCGCTGTTCTTCATCTTCGGCGGCATCACCAGCCTGAACGACGTCATCATCCCCAAGCTGAAGGACCTGTTCACGCTCTCGTATGCGCAGGCGATGCTGGTGCAGTCGGCCTTCTTCGCCGCCTACTTCATCGTCTCGATTCCCGCGGCCGCCATCGTGCGCCGCATCGGCTACATGCGCACCGCCGTGGTGGGCCTCTTGACCATGACGGCGGGCTGCCTGCTGTTCATCCCGGCGTCGTCGTCCGGCGTGTTCGCGACCTTCCTCATTGCGCTGTTCGTGCTGGCCGCAGGCATCACCATCGTGCAGGTGGTGGCCAACCCGCTGATCTCGCTGCTGGGCGCGCCGCAGACGGCGCACAGCCGCCTGACCTTCGCCCAGGCCTTCAATTCGCTCGGCACCACGGTGTTCCCGTACGTGGGCGCGATCCTGATCCTGGGTTCGCTCGCGACCGTCGACCCGGCCACGCTCTCGGGCGCGGCGCTCGACGCCTTCCGCGCCGAGGAAACGCGGGTCGTGGTGCAGACCTATATCGGCCTAGCGATCGCGCTGGTGGTCGTGGCGGCGCTGGTCTGGCACAACCGGAAAAAACTGGTGGAGACGCCGGCGCCGAAGGTCAGCATCCTGAAGGCCTTCGAACTGCTGCGCCAGCCGCGCTTCGCCTTCGGCGCGGCCTGCATTTTCCTGTACGTGGGCGCCGAAGTGGCGGTCGGTTCGGTGATTGTGAACTACCTGATGGAGTCCAACGTGCTGGCCTTGAGCGCCGAGGAAGCGGGCAAGCACGTGCCGCTGTACTGGGGCGGCGCCATGGTCGGCCGCTTCATCGGCGCCGCCCTGCTGCGCATGTTCTCGCCGGGTAAAGTGCTGGCCTGCGCGGCCGCCATGACCATCACCCTGCTGCTGGTGTCGGCGAATACGACCGGCATGGTGTCGGGCTGGTCGCTGCTGGCGGTCGGTCTGTTCAATTCCATCATGTTCCCGACCATCTTCTCGCTGGCCTGCGAAGGCCTGAAGGAACGCGCGGCGGAAGGGTCGGGGCTGATCTGCATGGCGATCGTCGGCGGCGCGATCGTGCCCCTGATTACCGGGCACGCGGCCGATGCAGTGGGACTCAAGATGGCGCTGGCCGTGCCGGCCCTCTGCTATGCCGTCATCCTGGGCTTCGGGATGTTTGCGCGGCGCCCGCGGGCCATGTAACGCGTCCGGTAGGGTGGGCACTCCGTGCCCACGCGGAAATCGGCGTCATGTTGGCTCCAATTCCCGACAGGCCATACGCAAAAAATAAACGCCTCCAACTGATCGTTTGGAGGCGTTTCCTTTTGCGTGCGGCCGGGTGCAACAGGGCCAACACCGGGCATCGTTTCGCGTGGGCACGTCATCAAGGCCATTGGCCTTGATGACCCCACCCTACGAAAGCCGGTGTCGGCTATTTTTTGGTGAAGACCAGGTCCCACACCCCGTGGCCCAGCTTGATGCCACGGTTCTCGAACTTGGTCAGCGGCCGGTAGGCCGGCTGCGGCGCATAGCCCTCGGCGGTATTCGCCAGCATCTCTTCGGCGCCCAGCACTTCCAGCATCTGCACCGCGTAGTCTTCCCAGTCGGTCGCTAGGTGGATGTAGCCGCCCGTCTCCAGCTTCTGGCACAGCAGCTTCACGAACGGCGCCTGGATCAGGCGGCGCTTGTTGTGGCGCGCCTTGTGCCAGGGGTCGGGGAAGAACACGTGCACGCCGGCCAGCGAACCGTCCGGGATCATGTGGTTCAGCACCTCGAACACGTCATGCTGGACCAGGCGCAGGTTCTGGATGTCCTGCTCGCCGATCTGCTTGAGCAGGCTGCCCACGCCCGGCGTGTGCACTTCGACGCCGAGGAAATCCTTCTCGGGCATCAGGCGCGCGATGTGGGCCGTGGTGTCGCCCATGCCGAAGCCGATCTCGAGGATCACCGGCGCCTTGCGGCCGAAGGCGGCCTCGTAGTCGAGCAGCTCCTTCTTGTACTCGATCAGGAACTGCGGGCCGAATTGCTCGAAGGCGCGGGCCTGGCCGGTCGAGAGCCTGCCGGCGCGCGTGACGAAACTGCGGATGCGGTGTTCGGTAGGGTCGTACAGCATCGGACGGGCCGGGCCGTTGCTTGGCTTTTCTTCGGACATGGGAATCGGGTAATGAGGAAAGAACGGCCGCCATTATAGGGGATTCGCGGCGCGAACTGCTTACGGAACTGTTGTTACGCCGCATTCATGTGTGATCAGAAAGGCAATCTGCGCCATAATAAATTCCCTGACCTTCACTTTTCGAACACCGCCGAGGCCCACGATGCAAGCGACCAAACACCCGATCGCAATCGAAGACAACGTCGCCACTTTCCAGCTCACCTCCTACCACTACGGCCAGCCCGGCAGCGGGAAAAAGGTGTATATCCAGGCTTCGCTGCATGCCGACGAAGTGCCGGCCATGCTGGTCGCCCACTTCCTGCGCCAGGAGCTCGACCGGCTCGACGCCGAAGGAAAAATCCGGGGCGAGATCATCCTGGTGCCGGCCGCCAATCCGATCGGCCTGTCGCAGACCATCCACGGCACGCCCTTCGGCCGCTACGACCTGTCGACCGGCGTGAACTTCAACCGCGCCTACAAGCACGTCGCCCAGGACCTCAAACAATCGCTGGAAGGCAAGCTCGGCCAGGATGCCGAGGCCAACATCGCCCTGATCCGCGCGCACGCGCGCAAGTCGCTCGAGGAATGGGCGCCCTCCACCGCCGGCGGGCAGCTCAAGAAAACCCTGCTGTCGATGGCGATCGACGCCGACATCATGCTCGACCTGCATTGCGATAACGAGTCGGTGCTGCACATGTACGCGGGCGAACCGCTGGCCGAGGCGGTGGCGCCGCTGGCCGCGCTGATGGACGCGCACGTGCTGCTGCTGGCGCGCGAGTCCGGCGGCGAACCCTTCGACGAGGCCTGCAGCCGCCTGTGGTGGGACCTGGCCGAGCACTTCGGGCCGGACGTGGCGATCCCGCCGGCCTGCGTCGCGGTCACCGTCGAGCTGCGCGGCGAGAACGACGTGCGCTACGACCTGGCCCGGCTCTACACCCGGCTCGGCGAGAAGGACAAGGCGCTCGACAGCCTGGAAGGGATGCAGCGTTTTGCCTGGATTCCGAACGCGGCATTCCAACTGGAGACGAGCGACGCCTTCGCCAGCCTGCGCGGCGAGCCCCGTTTCGCGGCAATTTTGGCCCGAGGACGCATCGCCGAGCGCATCTGGACCGGCCCCGCTGC
>DNCF01000495.1 GCA_003484545.1 Massilia sp.
GCGGCCCTGGGCGATCTCGAAACCGCGGCCCTCGCCGAGCAGGATGTGGTCGAGCGGCACCCGCACGTCCTCGAAATGCACCTCCGCGTGGCCGTGCGGCGCGTCGTCGTAGCCGAAGACGTGCATGTCGCGCACGATGGTCACGCCCGGGGTGTCGGTCGGGACCACGATCATCGATTGCTGGCGGTGGCGCTCGGGGTTGTCGGGATCGGTCTTGCCCATGAAGATCATCACCTTGCAGCGCGGATCGGCCGCGCCCGAGGTGAACCACTTGCGGCCATTGATCACGTACTGGTCGCCCTCGCGCGCGATGCTGGCCGTGATGTTGGTGGCGTCCGAGGAAGCGACCTCCGGCTCGGTCATGGCGAAGGCCGAGCGGATCTCGCCGGCCAGCAGCGGTTCCAGCCAGGTCTCCTGGATCGCCGGCGAGGCGTAGCGCACCAGGGTTTCCATGTTGCCGGTATCGGGCGCCGAACAGTTGAAGACTTCGGAGGCGATCGGCACCCGGCCCATCAGTTCGCACAGCGGCGCGTACTCGAGGTTGGACAGGCCGGCGCCATGCCCGGACTCGGGCAGGAACAGGTTCCACAGGCCGGCTTCCTTCGCCTTCGCCTTCAGGCGCTCCATGGTTTGCGGCACGATGAAGGCATTGCCGGCCTTGCGCGCGGCGTCGACTTCAGCCTTGTAGGCGGCCTCCTGGGGGATGATGTCGGTGTCGATGAAATGCTTGACGCGCCGCTGCAGCTCGAGGGCGCGCTCGGAAAACTGGAAAGCCATACGTCTCCTGTTTTTGTGTGTATGTACCGCACAGTAAAACCACGTTTTACTACGGACGAGTGTAGCAGTCGAGAAAATGGAAGTAAACGACCGATCCGCGCTGCGAAACGCCTACCCATCCGTGCAGTACGGCAGGGTTGACACATGCCCTGCCGTGTTTTACTGTGCAAAACCAACACGTCGTCTATAGAACGGCGCACACAGGCAAAACCATGACATCACACGACACGAACACGCAAGTGCCGCCGGGCTTCGAACGCCTGAAACGCGGCGGCCCCTACATGGCCAACCTGGGGGATCTGTACTGCAAGCGCGAGAACGGCGCCACCATCATCGCGATGCGCATCACCGAACAGCACACCAACATGCGCGGCATCGCCCACGGCGGCATGCTCGCCAGCCTGGCCGATTCGGCGCTCGGCCTGGGCCTGACCATGCATTGCGAGGGACGCCAGTCCTTCGTGACCGTGAACCTCAGCACCGACTTCGTCGACGCCGCCCGTCCCGGGGACTGGGTCGAGGCCCACGTCGACATCCAGAAGCTGGGCGGGCGCGTCGCCTTTGCCAACTGCTTCCTGCAGGTGGGATCGAAACGCATCCTGCGCGCCAGCGGGGTGTTTGCGGTGATGAATGCCTTGACGCCGGAGCAGCTGGCGGCGGGGTACTGACGATCCGGCGCGGGCTGGCGGCCATGCCCGCTGCACGCGCACCCGCACCCGTCTGCGGAAGGATGGCTTGCTACCGGATCCGTGCCGCCGCCATGGCGCCCGTCCGGGTGTACAGTTCCTTCACGACGGCCCGGCGTGGATGCGCCGGATGCACCAGCACGCGCACCGCCTGGCCCGGCGTGAACGCGAGCACGCGCGCTGTCTTGTGGACCGGCGTCCAGCAATGGCATTCCGTGTCACCGACCCGGTAGCGAAACTCCAGGCGCCCCCGATCGCGCACGATCCAGACGCCGGTGATTTGCCCCGCGACTTCCGTGCCGCCCGCGAACAACGCCTGCACCCGCCGGATACGCCAGGCACCGAGCGCAAAGCAGGCGAGCGTCGCGGCGATGGCCGGCAGGAAGAAGTGAGCGACCGCCTGTTCTCCTTTGAGAAACAGGGCGCCGCCATACAGCGCCCAGGTGACCGGCACGCCGATCCAGGATGCGAGCGCGGGCCAGTCGTTCCACAAAATGGCGGGTAGCGAGGGTTTCATCGGGTAAGGCTCTTGATGGCCTGCCCGCGATCCATTGCGGGGCATGGCTCGACTGTTAAAATCTCAACAATATAGCACTTTGGGGCAGGAAAAGATGCGTGGAACATCACGGCCATTCCGTCGGAAGCCTGGCTCTGCGTCCCTACGATGGTGCTGGATTGCCTTTGGAGTAACAACGCTGTAAAGTCCGCTCATGCAGAAACCAAGCAAGCTCCTCTTTCTCCCTGGTGCCTCGGGCCGCACCGACTTCTGGCACCCCGTATCCGAGCTCCTGACTTGCCCCGCCTCGAAGGTGCACGTCGCCTGGCCGGGCTTCGGCGGCGTTCCGCCCGATCCAGCCGTCACAGGCATTGGCGACCTGGCAACGAAGGTGCTTGCGGAGATCGACCAGCCCAGCGCCATCGTCGCCCAGTCGATGGGAGGCGTCGTCGCCCTGCTTGCCGCGCTGCGCAGGCCCGAGCTCGTCACCCACCTGGTATTGACGGTAACCTCCGGCGGGATCGACATGCGCGCCTTCGACGCCGAAGACTGGCGCCCGGCCCTGCGCGCGGCTCAGCCCGGCTTGCCGGACTGGTTCACCGGCTACCATGACGACCTGGCGCCGCGCCTGTCCGCCCTGCGCATTCCGACCTTGCTGCTCTGGGGCGACGCCGACCCGATCAGTCCCGTGCAGGTCGGGCAGCGCCTGGCTCGCTTGCTTCCCCAGGCTGAACTGCACGTCTTCCCCGGAGCGGACCACGACCTTGGCTGTACGCTCGCCGGGCTTGTCGCGCCGCTCGTGGATCGGCACCTGGCGCGTTCGCTGCCTGCGGGCTGAACACCATCCGGATCGCCATGCGTCGATTTCGCCGCTTCGTTGTCATTGCCCTCTGCGCCGCAGCGGCGGTCGTACTGGCCTCGCCCCTCATCCTGTATGGCCTGGGCCTGAGCGGTGTCGATGGCCGTCCGCCAAAGCCGCTGCAACTCGCCTCCATAGCGCAGCAGGAACTTGCCTGGAAGCGTGCGCGCGGCGAAGGCGTTCCCCGCATCGATCCGATGAACCCCTACTCGCTGGCGATCGCGCTGCTTGCCGCACCGGAGGCGCGCACGCCGCCAGGCCAGCTCATCTCCTGGCGGCTCGCCTCAGGCTATCTGCGCGAACACCAGCGGCACAAGGGCATGGGCTGGTGGCACCTGTCCGGCGCGGCCCTCGCCATCTGGGTGTCGCGCAACTGGACAAGCAAAGAAATCCTGTCGGCAGCCTTCCTGTCGCTCGAACTGGCGCCCCTGCCTCAACGCCCGCCCGAGACCTCGATGAAAGATCCCGTGGTGTAAGAGGCTGCGTCGGAGAGCAGCCACAGCACCGCCTGTGCCACCTCGGACGCGTGCCCTCCGCGGCCCATCGGCACCGAGGCGGCGAGCCGCGCCACGCGGCCCGGCTC
>DNCF01000505.1:0-12893 GCA_003484545.1 Massilia sp.
CACCTGCTGTTCGTCGCCGGCAGCGACAGCGCCCGCGCCGGCCGCGTGCTCAGGAACGGCCCGGCGGCGCTGCTGCCGGTGACCGAGTGCGATCTCGGCCTGCAGCAGGGCAGCGTCATCAATTTCAGGATCATCGACGAGCGCGTGCGCTTCGACGTCTCGCTCGATTCCGCAGAGAGGAACAACGTGAAACTCAGTTCGCGACTGCTCACCGTCGCCAACCGCGTCGTGAAGGGAGCGTCCTGATGAACGCACACGATAGCGGCTCCGTCCGCAGCAAGCTGGTCAAGATGGCGGTGTTCACCACGCTGGCGGCCCTGCTGTCGGCCTCGATCGCCATGCTGGTGCTCGACCTGCGCACCTTCCAGCGCCTGTGGATCGACGACCTCTCGACCCAGGCCGAGATCATGGCCAGCGTCACCGCGCCGGCGCTGGCGTTCAGCGACGCCCAGACCGCCCAGCAGCAGCTGGCGGTGCTGCGCGCGCGTCCGCAGATCCTGGCCGGCGCCGTCTTCACCGCCTCCGGTTCGCGCTTCGCCAGCTACGTCAAGGCCGGCACCGAGCAGACCCTGCCGGCGCGTCCGCGCTCGGCCGGCTACCGCATCGAAAGCGGCGGACTCGAGGTCTGGCACAACATCGTCGAGAACGGCGAACTGGTCGGCACCGTCTACCTGCGCTCGCGCTACGGCCTGGTCGACCGCCTGCTCAACTACGGCGCGATCCTGGGCGGGGTGATGCTGGGGGCGCTGGTGATCGCCGCCCTGGTCGCCTCGCGCCTGCAGGCCGCCATCACCCGTCCGCTGGAGGCGGTGACCAACGTGGCGCGCCAGGTGATGCAGCGGCGCGACTTCACGCTGCGCGTGCCGGGTCACGACAGCGGCGAGATCGGGGTGCTGGTCGAGGCCTTCAACGACATGCTGGCCGAGATCGGGCGCCGCGCCGACGCCCTGCAGACCGCCAACCGCACGCTGGAGCACGAGATGGACGTGCGCCAGAAGGCCGAGGAGGCGTTGATCGTGGCCGACCGCAGGAAGGACGAGTTCCTCGCCACCCTGGCGCACGAACTGCGCAATCCGCTGGCGCCGATCCGCACCGGCCTGGACATCCTGCGCATCCGCAGCGGCGACGCCCAGGCCACCCAGCGCGCCACCGACATCATGGAGCGCCAGCTGCGCCAGATGGTGCGCCTGGTGGACGACCTGCTGGATGTCTCGCGCATCAACACCGGCAAGTTCGCGATCAAGATGGGCCGCGTCGAGCTGAAGGCGGTGGTCAACGACGCCCTCGAGGTGGTGCGCTCCTACATCGAGCTGCACGGCCACGAACTGGTGCTGGACCTGCCGGACCGCCCGGTGTTCCTGCATGGCGACGCCACGCGCCTGGCGCAGATCCTCTCGAACCTGCTGAACAACGCCGCCAAGTACACCAACCGCGGCGGGCGCGTCACGCTCGCCGGCCACGTGGAGGAGAAGACCCTGGTGCTGGAGGTGTCGGACACCGGCATCGGCATAGCCCCCGAGATGCTCGACTCGGTGTTCGAGATGTTCGTCCAGGTCGACTCGACCCTGGAGCGCACCAATGCCGGCCTGGGCGTCGGCCTGTCGCTGGCGCGCAAGCTGGTCGAGCTGCACGGCGGGACCATCACGGCGCGCAGCGAAGGACTGGGCCGCGGCAGCTGCTTCGTCGTGCGCCTGCCGATCGTGGTCGAGCCGGAACTGCCGACCAAGCCGACCCCGGCCGCCTTCATCAGCACCGAGACCTACCGTATCCTGCTGGCCGACGACAACGTCGACTTCGTCAACAGCATCGGCGCGCTGCTCACGGCCATGGGCCACAGCGTGGTCATCACCCACAACGGCCCGGACGCGCTGGCGGCGGCGGCGCGCTTCTGCCCCGACTACGCCTTCCTCGACATCGGCCTGCCGCAGATGTCGGGCTACGACCTGGCGCGCGGCATCCGCAAGCTGTCCTGCGGCGCCATGACCGCCCTGATCGCGGTCACCGGCTGGGGCCAGGAAAAGGACCGCCAGCTGGCCTTCGAGGCCGGCTTCGACCACCACCTGACCAAGCCGATCGACTTCGAGCGCCTGCGCGCATTGCTGGCCGATCCGCGCCGCACGGACCGGCAAGACGCGGTTTAACGCTCCGCCGTTTCCTCGTTATTCTGGCGCACGATCGGATCGCGCGTTTCGGTCCACTCGCTCATCAGCGAATAGCCCACCGCCAGCAGCACCGGGCCGATGAACATGCCCACGAAGCCGAAGGCGATCACGCCGCCCAGCACCCCGAGCAGGGTGAGCAGGAAAGGCAGGCTGGTGCCGCGGCTGATCAGCATCGGGCGCACGACGTTGTCGACGCCGCTGATCAGGAAGGTGCCCCAGACCACCATGAAGATGCCCCACCCGGTCTCGCCCTGCGAGAACAGCCACACCGCCGCGCTGCCCCAGACCAGCGGCGGCCCCACCGGAACCAGCGACATCAGGAACACCAGCACCGACAGCAGCGGCACCGCCGGCACCCCGGCGATGAAGAAGCCGATCGCGGCCACCAGGGCCTGCGCCAGGGCGGTGCCGAGCAGGCCGTACATGACGCCGCGCACGGTCTGGCTGACGGTGTCGGACACCGAATCGGCGCCCTCGCCCATCACCTTGGCCATGGCGACGGCGATCACGACGATCAGCGACTTGCCGTCGCGGTAGAGGAAGAAGCTGACAAAGGCGGCCAGGCTCATCTGCACGACGCCGGTGCCGAGCATGAGGCCGCCGGCCATCAGCCAGTGCCGCGCCGGCTCGAGCATGCGCTGGGCCAGGGCCAGCATCTCCTCGCGGCTGGCGACCAGCTGGCGCAGATAGGTGTCGATTGTTTCGCCGAGAAAGGGCAGCTCTCGGACCCAGCTGGGCGGCAGCAGTTCGCCGTGCTCGAGCGCGTAACGCATCTGGCCGAAGGTGGTGGCGACGTCGTCGGCCAGGTTGTAGGTGACGATCGCCAGCGGGATGATGACCAGCAGGGTCAGCGACAGCGTCATCGTCAGCGCCGCCAGCGTGCGCCGGCCCTGCATCGCGGCCAGCAGGCGCAGGTAGAGCGGCCAGGAAGAGATGACGACGGCGGCCGCGAACAGGATCGCCGGCAGGAAGGGTTTGAGGACGTACAGGCAGCCCAGCGTGAGCAGGACGACGGTGGCGATGCGGGTGTAGTTCCTGCCTGGGCGTGATTCCATGCCGTCCTTGCAATGATGGTGTTTACACCATTACATCATAGCAGCTGGCGCAGATCGTGGACGATGGGAGCAGGTCCGCCGCCGTGGCGGATGAACAGGCGCAGCTTGCCTTCCTTGTCGAAGACGTAGCTGCCGGCCGTGTGGTCGACCGTGTAGTTGTCGGCGGTGCTGCCCGGCACCTTCGACACGAAGACCTTGAATTCCTTGGCCGTCTGCGCCGTCTGCTCGGGCGTGCCGCGCAGGCCGATGAAGGACGGGTGGAAGGCCGGCACGTAGTGGGCCAGCACTTCCTGGGTATCGCGCTCGGGGTCGAGGGTGACGAACAGCACCTGCACGTCCTTGCTCGAGGGGCCGAGCTCCTTCATCACGGCGGCCATCTCGGCCATCGTGGTCGGACAGACGTCGGGGCACTGCGTGTAGCCGAAGAACAGCACCACCAGCTTGCCGCGGAAATCGGCCAGGGTGCGCGGCTTGCCGGTGTGGTCGGTCAGCGAAAAGCCCTTGGCGTAATCGAGCCCGGTCAGGTCGGTGTTCTGGAAGGTGGGCGGACGCGACGACAGTTTGTCGCAGCCGGCGGCCAGCAGCGCGACGCCAAGCATCGCCGCGGTCAGGAGTTTTTTCATCGTCAGAACCTGAAGTAATGGTCGACCAGCAGCGCCGCGAACAGCAGCGACAGGTAGAGGACCGAGTAGGCAAAGGCCTTGCGCGCCACCTGGTCGCTGTAGTGCTTGTGCACGCGCCAGGCGTGGCGCAGGAAGATGGCGTTCAGGACGATGGCGGCCGCCAGGTAGATCAGGCCGCTCATGCGCACGGCGAACGGCAGGATGGTCGTGGCCGCCAGGGCCAGCGAATACAGCCAGACCTGCTGGCCGGTGTAGGCCATGCCGTGGGTGATCGGCAGCATCGGGAGGCCCGAGCGCGCGTAGTCCTCGCGCCGGTACATGGCCAGTGCCCAGAAGTGCGGCGGAGTCCAGACGAAAATGATCAGGACCAGCAGCCAGGCCTGCATCGGCACCTCGTTGGCCACCGCGGCCCAGCCGAGCGCCGGCGGCATCGCGCCCGACAGGCCGCCGATGACGATGTTCTGCGGCGTGGCCGGCTTCAGGTAGATGGTGTAGATGACCGCGTAACCGACGAAGGTGACGAAGGTCAGCCACATGGTCAGCGGATTGACGAGCGCGTACAGGATCCACATGCCGAGGCCGCCGATGACGGCGGAAAAGACAAGGGTCTGGTTGCGCGTCAGTTCGCCGCGCGCGGTGGCGCGGCGCGCGGTACGGGCCATGCGCGCGTCGATCTCGGCCTCGATCAGGCAGTTCACGGCGAAGGCGGCGCCAGCCAGCAGCCAGATGCCGGCGGTGCCGGCGATCAGGGCGCGCCAGCCGGGAAAGCCGTCGGTGGCGAGGAACATGCCGATTACGGCGCAAAACACGGCGAGCTGGGTCACCCGGGGCTTGGTCAGCGTCCAGTATTGGGCGATGCGGCTGGTCGGTTGGAGTACGGTCTGGGTGGTCATCGATACGAATTCACAGGGACGTCCGCATCCGCGGGCGTGCGCTGCGACACTTCGAGAAGATACTTGACCTTGTAGTTTAACATGGTCACCGTCAGTACGAGGAGAGCAGCCCCGGCGTTATGCAACACGGCAATGGCAAGCGGGAAATCGAAGTACACCGTCGCCACGCCCGTGAACAGTTGGACGAGCAGCACGGCGGCCAGGATCTTGCCGGTCTTGCGCAGTTGCGCCTCCCCCATCGCGCGCCAGGCGGCCAGGCCCAGCACGACGGTCACGATCAGCGCGAAGTTGCGGTGTACCCAGTGGATCGCCACCAGGGCGGAGAATTGCAGGTAGTGGCCCGCGGCGGTCTTGCCCAGTTCGCGCCACAGCGTGAAACCGTGCTCGAAATCCATCTCGGGCACCAGCTTGCCGTCGCAGAGCGGGAACTCGTCGCAGGCAAGCGTGGCGTAGTTGGTGCTCACCCACCCGCCGAGCGCGATCTGCACGACCAGGACCACGGCGGCGACCAGGGCCAGGGTGCGCAGCGAGCGCAAGCGGGCGACGTCGCGCACCGGCGTCGGCGGCTGCATCAGGTAATCCTCGCGCCCGCCCAGCCAGACCAGCATCGCCAGCAGGGCCATGCCCAGCAGCAGGTGGATGGTGACGATGACCGGCTGCAGTTTCAGGGTCACGGTCCAGGCGCCGAAGGCGCCCTGCACGCAGACGAACAGGAACAGCGCCACCGGCATCGCCGGCTTGAAGGCGTCGAGCTTCGTCTTCTTCCATTGGCGGAAGGCCTGGAACATCAGCGCCATGATCAGCACGCCGATGCCCATCGCCAGGTAGCGGTGGATCATTTCGATCCAGGCTTTTACTTTCGTCACCGGGCCGGTCGGCATCAAGGCCTCGGCCGCCGCGATGTGCTCGTGGGCGATGAAGGGGTTGGCGGCGCCGTAGCAACCCGGCCAGTCGGGGCAGCCCAGGCCGGAGTCGGTCAGGCGGGTGAAGCCGCCGAACACGATCAGGTCGAAGGTGAGGAAGGCCATCACCCACACGAGCTTGCGGTACTTGTTGACGCTGGATGACAGCCAGACCATGGTCAGCGGGATGCTGGCGACGAACAGGCCCATCAGGGCCAACTGGAACAGGGTGGACGGATGCATGGCTTATCCGATCGCCGACGCCTTGAGCAGCTTGGCGATGTCTTTATGCACACGTTGCGGCTCGGGATTCTTCGGGAAGCGCATCATCAGGTTGCTGCGGGGGTCGACCAGGAAGATGTGGTCTTCCAGCTTGCCGCCCTGCTCCAGCGGCAGCCAGTTGACCAGTTCCGACGGCTTCACGCGCAGGATGTGCATGTCGTCGTACATGCGGATCAGCATGGTGTCGATCGGCTGCGCGTCGGTGACCAGCCAGACGCGCTCGACGCGGTCCATGTTCTTGCCCTGCATGGTGCGCAGCTGGCGCATCGCGTACAGCTGGTCCTGGCAAGCCTTGTCGCAGTCGCCGCCGCCGACCTTCACCATGATCCACTTGCCGGCGTAGTTCTCCAGCGTTTCCGGCCGGCCGTCGAGCGTGGTGCTGGAAAGCTTCGGCATCGGATGGCTGGCCTGGTCGATGATGGTGCCGTAGTTGGTGCGGCCGGTCGGCTTGATGACGTAATAGGTCAGGTAGGAGGCGACGATCGGCGCGGCGCACACCAGCAGCACGGCCAGCAGCTTCCAGCGTCCGCGACGCTGCCGGTTGGCGGCAGCGGGCTCACTCAGCTTGTTTTCTTCCACTTCGAAATCCCGTAATCACAAAAAATAAGGCTGCCATCGCCGCCAGCGCATACCACTGGACGGCGTAGCCGCGGTGCTTGTCGATGCCTGTATCCGGGGCCGGCCAGTCGCGCACGAGGACCTCGCCGGCCAGCTGCGGCCCGGTCTGCTGGACCAGCAAAGGCGCCAGCGTCAAGCCGCTGGCACGCGCCAGCGCATCCACTTCCAGGTTCTGGACCAGCGCACCGGGTTTCAGCGGCGCGGCGGCGCCGAGCTGCAGCACGTGCCCGGCCGAGGCGACCAGGATCCCCTCGATCGTCGTCGTGCCACGCGGCGTCTCGTACTTCGGCAGGCGCGTGTACTCGCGCGGATCGCGCGGCAGCCAGCCGCGCAACACCAGCACATGTCGGTCCGAACCCGCTATTTTAAACGGCATTGCCAGATAGAATCCGGCCCTGCCCTCATGCGGCCGGTTGTCGAGGAAAACCGGCCACCCCGCGACGAATTCGCCGGTGACCCGCACCCGCCGATACTCGAGGTCCGTAGGGTGGACACCTGTGTCCACGCGGTCGTGCTCATGCACACCACCGGGCTCTCCCATCACCACCGGCGGCTGCGCCCCACGCTGCGCCAACTGCTCCGCAATCGCCGTCTTCTCCGCCGCCCTGCGCAACTGCCAATTCCCCAACGCAATCCCCAGCGCCACGAGAACCACCGTTGCCAAAAACGGAATACCCCTAAACCGGAACCGCAAACGCATTACAATGAATCCCTTCCCGAACCCTCGGTGCGACCATGAAAATCTTCGTAGCCATCGCCTTCATCCTGATCATCGCCAGCCTCGGCTCGGCCCTGTTCTTCCTGATGCGGGACAAGGGCCGCAGCAACCGCACGGTGCAGGCGCTGGCGATGCGGGTCGGCCTGTCGATCACCCTGTTCCTGATCGTACTCGCATCCTACAAGCTGGGCTGGATCACCCCGACCGGCATCCGCTGATCTTTCAAGAGAAACGGGGACAGCCACCTCAGGTGACTGCCCCCGTCAGATCAAGCAAGCCGGCCGCTTTACAACCAGTACACAACGACGTACAGCCCGAGCCAGACCACGTCGACGAAGTGCCAGTACCAGGCCGCGCCTTCGAAGCCGAAGTGGTTCTCCGGCGTGAAGTGGCCGCGCAGCACCCGGTACAGCACCACCGACAGCATGATCGCGCCCATCGTCACGTGGAAGCCGTGGAAGCCGGTCAACATGAAGAAGGTCGAGCCGTAGATGCCCGAGGTCAGCTTCAGGTTCAGTTCCTGGTAGGCGTGGATGTATTCATACGCCTGGAAGCCCATGAAGATCGCGCCCAGCAGGATGGTGGCGAACAGGAACACGGCGGTGTTGCGGCGGTGGCCGGCGCGCAGCGCGTGGTGGGCAATGGTCAGCGTCACGCCGGACAGCAGCAGCAGCGCGGTGTTGATCGTCGGGATCGGGAACGGCCCCATGGTGTTGAAGCTCTCGACCACGCCGGCCGGGCCGGTGTTGCCCCACTGGCCGGCGAAGTCGGGCCACAGGATCTTGTGGTCGAGGTCGGCCAGCCAGGGCATGGTGATCGCGCGGGCATAGAACAGCGCGCCGAAGAAGGCGGCGAAGAACATCACTTCGGAGAAGATGAACCAGCTCATCGACCAGCGGTAGGAGGTGTCGATGCGGGCGCTGTACTGGCCCGCTTCGGACTCGCCGATGGCGTCGCCGAACCAGAAATACAGCACGGTCAGCATCGCGGCGATGCCGACCAGGCAGACCGCCGGCCCCCACGCTGCGCTGTTGACCCAGCCCGAGGCGCCGGCCATCGTCACCAGCATCGAGATGCCGCCGGCCATTGGCCACATGGAAGGGCCGGGCACGAAATAGTGCGGCGCGGTTTTTGACACACTCATCTTCATCTCCTAAATCAATCTTCTAATGCGTTGAATTGGATTGCTATAAGTACTCTTGCCTCTGCTGCACTACTGCGCCACCGCCAACTTCACCACCAGGATCAGGACGCCGACGAAGATCAGCGCTCCGAGCAGCCCGGCGAGGATGACATGCACCGGGTTCAGGCTGGCCGCGTCGCGGTCGTAGTCGCGGCGCTTGCGCACCCCGAAGAAGGACCAGAACACGGCTTTCATCGAGGCGCCGAAGGACGACTTGCGTTCCTCCCGCGGCGGCTGGGCGCCCATCAGTTGGCCGCGACCGCGCCGGCGATCTCGAAGAAGGTGTACGACAGCGTGATGTTCTTCACTTCCTTCGGCAGCGCCGGGTCGATGAAGAATACCACCGGCATCTGGCGCGCTTCGTTCGGCTTCATGACCTGCTCGCGGAAGCAGAAGCACTCGACCTTCTTGAAGTGCGGCGTGGCCGACTGCGGCGCATAGCTCGGGATCGCCTGCGCCTTGACCGCCTTGGCCTGGGTGTTGACGACCTCGTAGACCACGGTCGCCAGCTCGCCCGGATGGACCTCGATGCTGCGCTGGGTCGGGCGGAAGCGCCACGGTCCCTGGGAATTGCCGTCCAGCTCGATCGTGATGGTGCGGGTCAGGTCGACCTGGGTGTTCGCCGGGCGCTCGACGGTACCGTCCTGGCGCGTCAGCACGTTCACGCCCAGTACCTCGCAGATCTGGCGGTAGACCGGCACCAGCGCGTAGCCGAAGCCGAACATCGCCACCGCCACCACCACCAGCTTGGTGAAGGTGGCGCGGTTCAGCCGCAGGCGGGTGTCGTTATCGTAGGCCACGTCAGCTCAGCCAGAGGCGCTTGAGGATCACCGAGGCGAAGAAGAACGCGGCGATCGCCACCAGGAGCAGGGCAATGCGCAGGTTGCCCCGCTTGCCCTGCTGCTGCGACGGTTTGCGCTGCGCGTTCATCACTTCACCAGCGGCGGGGTTTCGAAGGTGTGGAACGGCGCCGGGCTCGGCACGGTCCACTCCAGGCCTTCCGCGCCTTCCCACGGCTTCGCTTCCGCTTTCGCGCCGCCGCGGATGGTCGGCAGCACCACCGCGAACAGGAAGTAGACCTGCGACAGGCCGAAGCCGAAGGCGCCCACCGACACGATCATGTTGAAGTCGGTGAACTGGGTCGCGTAGTCGGCGTAGCGGCGCGGCATGCCGGCCAGGCCCAGGAAGTGCATCGGGAAGAAGGTGATGTTGAACGTAATCAAGGAAAGCCAGAAGTGCCACTTGCCGCGGCCTTCCGGATACATGTGGCCGGTCCACTTCGGCGCCCAGTAGTAGAAGCCGGCGAACAGCGCGAACAGCGAGCCGGCCACCAGCACGTAGTGGAAGTGGGCCACCACGTAATAGGTGTCGTGGACCTGGATGTCGATCGGGGTCACGGCCAGGATCAGGCCGGTGAAGCCGCCCATCGTGAAGACGAAGATAAAGCCGACCGCGAACAGCATCGGCGTCTCGAAGGTCATCGAACCGCGCCACATGGTGGCGACCCAGTTGAACACCTTCACGCCGGTCGGCACCGCGATCAGCATGGTGGCGTACATGAAGAACAGCTGGCTGGTCACCGGCATGCCGGTGGTGAACATGTGGTGGGCCCAGACGATGAACGACAGCACGGCGATCGAGGCGGTCGCGTAGACCATCGAGGCATAGCCGAACAGGGGCTTGCGGGCAAAGGCCGGGATGATCTGCGAGACGATGCCGAAGGCCGGCAGGATCATGATGTAGACCTCGGGGTGGCCGAAGAACCAGAAGATGTGCTGGTACATGACCGGGTCGCCGCCGCCGGCGGCGTTGAAGAACGAGGTGCCGAAGTGGCGGTCGGTCAGGGTCATGGTGATGGCGCCCGCCAGCACCGGCATCACGGCGATCAGGAGGAAGGCGGTGATCAGCCAGGTCCAGCAGAACATCGGCATCTTCATCAGGGTCATGCCCGGCGCGCGCATGTTCAGGATGGTGACGATGATGTTGATCGAACCCATGATCGAGGACGCGCCCATGATGTGCATGGCGAAGATCGCCATGTCCATGCCCGGGCCCATCTGGGTCGACAGCGGTGCGTACAGGGTCCAGCCGGCGGCGGTGGCGCCGCCCGGCGAGAAGAACGAACCGGCCAGCAGGATCGCGGCCGGCGGCAGCAGCCAGAACGAGAAGTTGTTCATGCGCGCGAAGGCCATGTCGGACGCGCCCACCTGCAGCGGGATCATCCAGTTCGCGAAGCCCACGAAGGCCGGCATGATCGCGCCGAACACCATCACCAGGCCGTGCATGGTGGTGAGCTGGTTGAAGAACTCGGGACGGAAGAACTGCAGGCCCGGCTGGAACAGCTCGGTGCGGATCATCAGCGCCAGCACGCCGCCCGAGAGCAGCATGATGAACGAGAACCATAAATACAGGGTGCCGATGTCCTTGTGGTTGGTGGCGAACAGCCAGCGCCGCAGGCCGTGCGGGTGGTCGTGCGCGTGGTCGTGGCCGTGGTGATCGTCGTGGGCGTGATCGAGAGTGCTGGTAGTCATGTCAGTATCCTGAGAAACTTATTGCTTGCTACGTGCAGCCAGAACCTCGGCCGGTTGAACGATGTTTTCCGCGGCCTTGTTCGACCAGGTATTGCGGGTGTAGGTGATGACGGCGGCGATGTCCGAATCGGACAGCTGCTTCCACGGCGGCATCGCGCCCGGATAGGCCGGGGTGTCCTGGCCGTTGAGCAGCACCTCGATCTGGTGGCCCTTCTCGCCGTTCACGACGGGCGAACCGTCGAGCGGCGCGAAGGCGTTCGGCAGGCCCTTGCCGTTCGCCTGGTGGCAGGCGACGCAGTTGGCGGCGTACACGGCTTCACCCTTGGTCTTGAGTTCGTCGATGGTCCAGACCTTGTTCGGATCGTCGGCCAGCGCGGCCATTTTCTTCTTCTCGCCGGCGACCCAGTCAGTGTACTCCTCGGCACTCACGACGCGCACCACGATCGGCATGAAGGCGTGGTCCTTGCCGCACAGCTCGACGCAGTTGCCGCGGTAGACGCCGACCTTGTCGGCCTTGAACCAGCCGTCGCGCACGAAACCGGGAATCGCGTCCTGCTTGATGGCGAAGGCCGGAATGGTCCAGGCGTGGATCACGTCGTTGGCGGTGAACACCATGCGGATCTTCTTGCCGACCGGGACCACCATCTCGTTGTCGACTTCGAGCAGGTAGTTCTCGCCGCGCGCCTCGGTGGCGGCGACGCCTGGCTCGCCGATCTGGCTGCGTGGGGTGGCCAGGTTCGACAGGAAGCTGATGCCCTCGCCTTCGCCCTTCAGGTAGTCGTAGCCCCACTTCCACTGCATGCCGGTGGCCTTGATGGTGATGTCGGCGTTCGAGGTGTCCTTCAGCGCGATCACGGTCTTGGTGGCGGGCAGCGCCATGCCGATGACGATCAGGAAGGGAACGACGGTCCAGGCGATCTCGACGGCGGTCGATTCGTGGAAGGTGGCGGGTTTGTGGCCCAGGGATTTGCGGTGCTTGAACACCGAATAGAACATGACGCCGAAGACGCCGATGAAGATGACCAGGCAGACGATCATCATCCAGTTGTGCAAGCTGTAGATGTCAGCGCCGACGCCAGTCACGGGAGGCTGCATGTTCAACTGGTGTTCCACCGGCCGCCCCGTGATGACCGGGTCAGCCAGTGCCGGGATGCTGGTCCATACCGCGAGACCGAGCATCAAGGCGTGAAGTCGCTTTGCATATGTCATGTTGTCCCCAACCACCCAAAATAAGAATATTTTTAAACGGTCAGCGTTTCCATGAACGAACCGCCGCCGCTCCGAAACCATTACGCAAGTGGCTCCCGGACGGCACGCGGAAATGGCACGCGACGGACGTTAGCCGTACCGCGGCCACCAGCAAAGCAAAACACACTGACGGGGCGCGGAACTTGCTGATGCTGCTTTTCAATTTTCTATTTTTTCTTCTGTTTTGCCTGTTTTTTCAGCGTTTATGGCGCTACAGACGAAAAAATAGTCATTGATTATACTCAAATCGCTAATTTTTATTCAAGGAAAATCCTTGCCATGCCGCATGCATGTGATATGCATGTGATGCGACACAGCACGATAGATTGCCACCAATACTGGCGAAACGCTACTGGTATCGATGCCTGTAGCCGTAGGGTGGGCACGCCGCACCTACGCGGAACGCGGCACTGCGTTGGCGTGGTGACCAACGCGCCTTCCGCCGTGCGCCGGTGCCTCCCGGTATGCTCCGGGGACTCTTCCTGGACTTACGGCCGGCGCGGCTGAAAGCGCACGATCGCCTCCCCCGACGCCGTGGTCTTCGGCACCGGCCGGAACGCATGCCCGTAGATCACCTCGAAGCTCAGCGGAATCTTGCCGTCCGCCCCGCGCTGGGCTTCGAGGGCATCGATCATGCGCCGCCAGGCCGCGCGCCCGACCAGGCCGCGGCGGCGCGTT
>DNCF01000505.1:13031-13227 GCA_003484545.1 Massilia sp.
CCGTAGGTGACCGTGATGCGCTCGACGTCCATCACCGGGGTCGAGAAGCCGGCCTCGACCAGCTGGTCGCCGAAGTCGTGCATGTCGACGAAAGGCAGGGTATGCGGCGTCTCGTCCATGCGGGCAAACGCCGCGCGCAGCTCCTTGAAGGTGTCGGGACCGAAGTTCGAGAACATCAACAAGCCGTCGACGCGCA
>DNCF01000506.1:0-690 GCA_003484545.1 Massilia sp.
ATGACGCCAGCGAAGGTGTCGTGCGCATTCGTCAGGGTCAACGTCTGGCCGCCCAGCAGCACCGCGCCCGAACCGGACAGGGACTGCACCTCGGCGCCGTTATTGGTCGCCGCGATGTCGAACGTGCCGTTGTTGACGAGGCCGCTCGATGCGGCAATGGCGCCCGAGCCCGATAGCTGGAGGGTCGACCACTCGGCCACGCTCGTCGCGCCGGTGTAGGTATTGGCGCCGCTCAGCACTTCATTGCCGCCAGCGATGTTCAGGCCACCGTTGCCCTGGATGACACCAGCGAAATCGCCGCCGGCATTCGTCAGGGTCAGCGTCTGGCCACCCAGCAGCACCGCGCCCGAGCCGGACAGGGACTGTACTTCCGCGCCGTTGTTGGCGGCTGCGATGTCAAAGGTGCCGTTGTTGACCAGGCCGCTGGAGGCGGCAATGCTGCCCGAGCCGGACAATTCGAGAGTCGACCACTGGGCGACGTTCGTCGCGCCAGAGTAGGTATTGGCGCCGCTCAGCACTTCGTTGCCGCCAGCGATGTTCAGGCCACCGTTGCCCTGGATGACACCAGCGAAATCGCCGCCGGCATTCGTCAAGGTCAGCGTCTGGCCACCCAGCAGCACCGCGCCCGAGCCGGACAGGGACTGTACTTCCGCGCCGTTGTTGGCGGCGGCGATGTCAAAGGTGCCGTTG
>DNCF01000506.1:780-3312 GCA_003484545.1 Massilia sp.
GTCAAAGGTGCCGTTGTTGACGAGGCCGCTCGATGCGGCAATGGCGCCGGAGCCCGACAGCTGGAGGGTCGACCACTCGGCCACGCTCGTCGCGCCGGTGTAGGTATTGGCGCCGCTCAGCACTTGGAAGCCGTGTTCGAGCGTCACACCACCATTACCCTGGATGACGCCAGCGAAATCGCCGCTGGCATTGGTCAGCGTCAGCGTCTGCCCACCCAGCAGCACCGCGCCCGAGCCGGACAAGGATTGCACTTCGGCGCCGTTATTGGTCGCGGCGATGTCGAAGCTGCCGTTGTTGACCAGGCCGCTGGAACCGGCAATGGCGCCGGAGCCCGACAGGACCAGGGTCGACCATTCGCCGACGCTCGTCGCGCCCGTATAGGTGTTGGCGCCGCTCAGCACTTCGAAGCCGGTGACCGACAGACCACCGTTGCCCCGAATCACGCCGGAGAATTCGTCGTTGGCGTTGGTCAGCATCAGGTCGGATTCGCCCAACAGGACGGCACCGGAGCCCGACAGCCCACCCAGACGCGTATCGACGGTCGTCGGGCGAACATCGAATTGGCCGTCGTTGCGCAGCCGCATGCCCTCGTATTCGGGCACTTCCGCGTCGGTCAAGGTGACATTCTCGCCCTCGGCGATCACATCCGGGTAGTAGCTCGACTGTGCGAACGAAACGAGCGGAAACAGTGCAGCGACGGCAACGACCAAGGCCTTGCGTACGCCCTGGAAGGGCTCCCCACTCTTATCGCCAACCTGCGTGGCCCCGGTCTTTCCGCCTTCCTTGCCCTGGGCGTTGCCGACTTCCGCGACAGCCATCAGCATATGACGTTTAGTGTTCCAGACGAGGCGATAGATATGGTTCATGAAGCGATCAGGTAAGAGGGAGATGGAAGCCCGCACGTTGGCGTCGTCTTCCCAGGAAGGCGGAGCCGGATTTCATTGCAGAGGTATTTTGTAAGCATTATCCTACATACGGGATTCCAACAGGAAATGATTATTCCTGTGTAACCCGGGGTGCAGGCGCAAATACAACACAAACAATCAAGATGACATCACGCCGCTGCGGCTAGGGGCGAGCCCAGGCGCCCAGATCGGCTGCGACAGCGCGCACGACCTGCTCCCAGTCTCCCGGACGCGCTTGCCGATACAAGCGCATGACGCCCGGATACCAGGGAGAATCGCTGCGTTCGCGCAGCCAGCGCCAGTCGGGATGCACGGCCGGCAGCAACACCCAGCAAGGTTTGCCCAGCGCACCGGCCACGTGGGCAACGGCGGTGTCGACGCAAATGACCAGGTCGAGCGCCTCGACAATGGCGGCGGTGTCGGCGAAATCGGCGATCTCGGTGCCGAGGTCGAGGAGCGCCCGCGGCCCGTCCGTTTCCACCGGTTCGCCATCCATGCCGCGCTGCAGGCTGACAAAGGAAACGCCGGGCACCGACCATAGCGGCGCCAGGCACGCCAGTCCCGGCAGGGAGCGGTGCGCGTCGTTCACGTGGCCGCCAAAGCCGCGCCAGACCAGGCCCACCCGCAAGCCCCCCTCTCCCCCCGCCCCGCCTGCCAGGCGCGCGCGCCAGCGTTTGGCACGCACGGGGTCGGCGGACAGGTAGGGAATCCTGGCCGGCACCGTCGCCAGCGTGGTGCGCAAGTGCATGGGCAGGCTGAGCATGAAAACCCAATAGTCGTGCGGCCCGAGCTGGGCGACCTCGCTGGCGGCGAGCACCCGGTCGGCCCCCGGCGCATTGCGCAGCAGGGGCAACAGCGGATCGTGGCAGACCAGCGTCACCTGGCGCGCCCCGGCGGCCTTGAGCAGCGGCAGGTAGCGGACGAACTGCACCTGGTCGCCGAAGCCCTGTTCCGGCCAGACGACGATCGCGCGCCCGGCCAGCTCCTCGCCACGCCACTGCGGGCAAGCCAGGCGCGGGGCGACAGCGATCGGGCGCGCCAGCGCGGGATCGTAGCGTGCCTCCATCCAGGGCCAGCCCTCTTCCAGGCGGCCCTGGGCCAGCAGCAGGAAGCCGAGGTTCCAGCGCGCTTCCGGGTAGCCGGCGTCGGCAGCGGCCGCGGCGCGATAAGCCTCCTCGGCAGCCTCCAGCCGGCCCTGGCGCTGCAGCAGCGTGCCCAGGTTGTTCAGGGTTTTCGCATAGGCCGGACGCAGGACCAGCGCCTGCCGGTAAGCGGCTTGCGCATCGTCGTCGCGGCCCAGGTGCTGGTAGACATTGCCGAGAGAATTGAGGCCCTCGGCGTCGTCCGGCCGCAGCTTGCGGTACGCGAGGAGGGCCGCCAGCGCCTCCGGGTAGCGTGCGCGCCGCATGAGGAGCAGGCCCAGGTTGTGCCAGGCGTCGCCATAGTCCGGACGCAGGGCGAGCGCGCGCCGATAGCCGGCCTCGGCGTCGTCGAGACGGCCCAGGTTCGCATGCAGCACGGCGGCGTTGTTCCGCAGCTCGGGACTGTCCGGCCAGAGCGCTTGCGCCGCATCGAAGCAGGCGGCCGCCTCCTCGTCCCGGCCAAGCCGGTGCAGCAGGATGGCGC
>DNCF01000507.1:0-6174 GCA_003484545.1 Massilia sp.
CGCCACGCGCGTCACCTCGGAGGCGAAGGAGCGCAGCTGGTCCACCATGACGTTGATGGTGTCCTTCAGCTGCAGGATCTCGCCGCGCACGTCCACCGTGATCTTTTTCGACAAGTCGCCGTTCGCCACCGCGGTGGTCACCTCCGCGATGTTACGCACCTGCGAGGTCAGGTTGCCCGCCATCGAGTTCACCGAGTCGGTCAGGTCCTTCCAGGTGCCCGCCACGCCTTTCACCTGCGCCTGGCCGCCGAGCTTGCCTTCGGTGCCCACCTCGCGCGCCACGCGCGTCACTTCCGAAGAGAACGAGGAGAGCTGTTCCACCATCGTGTTCGCGGTCTGCGCCGCGCGCAGGTACTGGCCCTTGAGCGGATGCCCGTCGACTTCCAGCGCCATGGTCTGCGACAGGTCGCCTTTCGCCACCGCGCCGATGACGCGCGCCATCTCGGTGGTCGGGCGCACCAGGTCGTCGATGAGGGTGTTGACCGAGCTGATGATGGTGCTCCAGCCGCCGACCACGCCCGGCACGTCGGCGCGCTGGGTCAGGTGGCCCTCGCGGCCGACCACGCGCGACACATCGGTCACGGTCTCGACCATCTTCTGCTTGGTTTCGATGATGTCGTTGAGCGTGTCGGCGATCTTGCCCGATACGCCGGTCCAGTCGGAAGGCATGCGTACCGAGAAGTCACCCTTTTTCAGGGCCATCAGCGTGGCCAGCAGGAGCTTGACGTCCAGCTGTTCAGCCATGTCGGTCATAGTGTTCATCGACGGTAATTCCTCGTTTTGGGTGGGTATGGTGCGGCGTTCTTGTTCAGGCCGGTCCGGTTGAAAAATCGTGGACGAGCGCATTAGAAAGTGTTAAACAGAAACTATTGAAAGATACTCTTGTGTGAAATCAAGTCAACCCCTGGACAAGCTTGAGTCTTGCACAATTGAAATAAGTGTTGGACAAGCGCGCGGAGGTTAGCGTAAATAGATTTTCCCGGTCGCACGGTTGATGTGACTGAACAATGGTCGTTGCGCAACTGCGACATCAAATATGTATGTTCAACAAGCTGGGGCTTGCTAAAATTGCCACTGTGCATGCTTTTGTAGCCGCCTTGCACTAGCATATACAGGTCATCACTGAGAGAGAAGCGAGCACTATGGTTGAGACTGCACAAATGGTGCAGCTGATGGAAACGCAGGACCCTGGCGGCTGGAGCCAGATCCTGTTCGTGCTGGCGCGCCAGCTCGGCTTCGATCAGGTGCTGTATGGCATGGTCGGCTCGCGCCATGCCCAATTCGAACGCGCATTCCTGCGCAGCAACTATTCGTCCGCATGGCGCGAGCGCTACGATGCCGCGCGCCTGGCCTACGTCGACCCGACGGTGGGACATTGCCTGAGCAGTACCTTGCCGATCGTCTGGGAGCCGGCCATCTTCGACGGGCCGGAAGGCAGCGCACTCTACGAGGAAGCCTGCGCCTACGGCATTCGCACCGGCGTGACGCTGCCGGTGCATGGACCCAACGGGGAGTTCGGGGTGCTGAGTTTCGCGTCGGATGCGCCGCCGGGCAGGGAATTTTCGCGGCATATCGCGCACGTGATGCCGGCATTGAGCCTGGTGCGCGATTATGCCTTCGCGTCCGCGATCCGCTTCCTGGGCGGCGGCGGCAATACCGGCAGTGGAGACACCGCGCCGCGCCTGACCCGGCGCGAGCTGGAAGTGCTCAACTGGGTCACGGCGGGCAAGTCGTCCTGGGAGATTTCAAAGATTACGAATTGCTCCGAGGCGACCGTCAACTTTCACCTGGCCAACGTGCGCCAGAAATTCAACGTCAATACCCGCCAGCAGGCGGTGGTGAAGGCGATCGCACTGGGGCTGATCAGCCCTGAAGATCGCCATCGTTGAGCTTGCCGTTGACGTAAAGCTTCAGCAGGATCGCGACCGGCGCTGGAATCGCCAGCCCGGTCTCGAAACGGCTGCCGCTCGACTGGGTCACGCCGAAACGGCCCCAGAATTTTTCCTGGCTCTCGCGCTTGCTGATGCGGAACTGTCGCAGGTCCACGTGCGGCGCGCGTGGCGGTTGCGGCAGCGCGGCCGGGATTGCGGCCGGCATTGCGCCCGGTTGCATGGTCGGGCGGGCAAGCATGGATTCGCAGACGAAATCGTTCGGCATGGTGCGGTCTCCTCGTTGTTCGGTAGCAAAGCTTTAGTATTCCACCGCTGTTTCACCCAGCCCACCTAGCAGTCCTGCTAGTTCCGCTCGTGCCCGGTTTGCATGACGCTTTATGCGCTTCGCATACTTTTTCATCAAAGACACAGGGAGAACGAAAATGGCACTGCAGATCAATATCGCAGCACGGCGCGAGTTCAAGTCCCGCGATTTGTGGGAAATGCATACCCTTCGCGCAAAGGTGTTCCAGGGCCGCTTGGGCTGGGAAGTGCCGGTCCTGTCGGGCATGGAAATCGACGGCTACGACGCGCTCGAGCCGCACTACATGATGATGCGCGAGCCCGGCGGCGGCGTCCTGCGCGGCTGCTGGCGCCTGCTGCCGACCGAAGGACCCTACATGCTCAAGGACTCGTTCTCCCAGCTGCTGCACGGGCAGCCGGCGCCCTGTCACGAGCGCATCTGGGAACTGTCGCGCTTCGCCATCGAGACCGGCGGCAGCGGCCACTTCGGCTTTTCGGAAATCACGATGGAGTCGATCGCGGCGATCATCCGCTACGGCCACGAGCAGGGCATCGAGCGCTACGTCACGGTGACCACCACCGCGATCGAGCGCCTGCTGCGCCGCGCCGGGGTGGTCACCGAGCGCCTCGGTCCGCCGCTGGTGATCGGGATCGAAACCGCGGTCGCGCTGTACGTCGACATCGAGCCGACCTGCCGGGTGCTGTTCGATACGCGACTGGCTAGCTGAGGGAGAGGCGTGACTGCGGCGTCAACGTAGGGTGGGCACGCCGTGCCCACGCGGTACGCACGGCGCCGCAGTCCGCGGCGGGGAGGTGTCGCCCGCAACGCATGCGACGGGCAGGGCGCGGGCTACGCTCGGTATCTCGGGCGACCGGCCGCGGCCAACGCAGCAAGGACACGCCCGTAATGCGTGGGCACGGCGTGCCCACCCTACGTGGCCCCGGCCGGCTTACTTCAGCTGCTTCAGCAGGAAGGTATAGGTCAGCGCCCACATGCGCGCGGTCTGGGCATTGTTGGCGGCGCCGGCATGGCCGCCCTCGGTGTTTTCCCAGTACAGCACGTCGTGGCCCTGGTCCTGCATCAGGGCCGCCATCTTGCGTGCGTGGCCCGGGTGCACGCGATCGTCGCGGGTCGAGGTGGTAAACAGCACGCGCGGATAGTGCTTGTCCTTGAACACGTTGTGGTAGGGCGAGTACTTGCCGATGAACTCCCACTGCTTCGGGTCGTCCGGGTCGCCGTATTCGCCCATCCAGGAAGCGCCCGCCAGCAGCTGGTGGTAGCGGCGCATGTCGAGCAGCGGCACCTGGCAGACCACGGCGTTGAACAGGTCCGGCCGCTGGGTCAGCGCGGCGCCGACCAGCAGGCCGCCGTTGCTGCCGCCCATGATGCCGAGGTGGCGCGGGCTGGTCACCTTGCGCTTGATGAGGTCCTGGGCGACGGCGATGAAGTCGTCGTAGGCCTTCTGGCGATTGCCCTTCAGGGCGGCCTGGTGCCAGCGCGGTCCGAATTCGCCGCCGCCGCGGATGTTGGCCAGCACGTAGACGCCGCCCTGGTCGAGCCAGGCGTTGCCGATCATGCCGCTGTAGGAGGGCTTGAGCGAGACTTCGAAGCCGCCGTAGCCGTAGAGGACGGTCGGGTTCCTGCCGTCCAGTTTGGCCTTGCGTTCCATGACCACGAAATACGGGACCATGGTGCCGTCCTTCGAGCGCGCCTCGAACTGCTCGACCTTGTAGGGGCTGGCGTCGAAGTAGGCCGGCATGGCTTTCAGGCGCTCGCGCGCGTCGGTCCCGACCTGGCCCAGGTAGAGCGTGCTCGGATGCAGGAAGTCGGTCACGGTCAGGAAGTACTGGTCGGACTCGATGTCGTCGAGCGCCGACACGGCGAGCGTGCCGATGGCGGGCGCCGCGACGTCGCGCCGTTGCCAGGCCTTGCCGTCGCGGCGCAGTTCGACCACGCGGTTCTTGACTTTGTCGAGGACGGTGAGCAGCAGCGCGTTCTTCGTGACGGTGACGCCGTCGAGCGAGGTGCTGGCGCTCGGCGTGAACAGCGCCTCGAAGTTGCGCTCGCCGCGCATGAAGGCCGCGAAGTCGATCGCCAGCAGGCTGCCCTGCGGCCAGCTGCGGCCGTTCACGTTCCAGTCCGAGCGCAGTTCGACCAGCAGCTGGTCGCGCACCGCGTAGGCGTTGGCGTCGAGCGGCTTGTCGATCTTCACCAGCTTGCCGCCGTCGCGCAGGAACAGTTCGCCCGTGTAGAAGTCGATCTGGCGCGACACGAATTCGCGCTCGAAGCCGGGCGTCGCATCCTTCCAGGCCGATGCCGAGAGATCGGTGGCCCCGGCTTCGAAGACGGTGCGCGCGTTCGCCAGCGCTTCGCCGCGTTTCCATTCCTTGACGATGCGCGGGTAGCCCGAGCTCGTCATCGAACCGGCGCCGAAGTCGGTGGCCACGAAAATCGTGTCGCGGTCGATCCAGCCGATGCTGCTCTTCGCCTCAGGCAGGGCGAAGCCCCCGGCCACGAAGGCACGCTCCTTGAGGTCGAATTCGCGCACCACGCGGGCGTCGCCGCCGCCGCGCGAGAGCGACACCAGGCAGCGCTCGCCGCGCGGCTCCAGGCAGGACACGCCGGCCCAGACCCAGTTTTCGTGCTCGTCGCGCGCCAGCTGGTCGAGGTCGATCACGGTTTCCCAGGCTGGCGCTTCCTTGCGGTATTCGGCCAGGGTGGTGCGGCGCCAGATGCCGCGTACGTGATGGGCGTCGCGCCAGAAGTTGTACAGGTAGTCGCCGTGCTTGCCGGCGTAGGGGATGCGGTCCTTGGCGTCGAGGATGGTCTGCAGGCGCGCGCGCAGGGCTTCGTGGGCGGCGCCGCCCAGCTCGCGCTCGGTGACGTCGTTGTGCGCGCGCACCCAGGAAAGCGGCCTGTCGCCGCCGACGTCCTCGAGCCAGCCATGCGGGTCCGGCTGGCCCCCCTGTGTCTGTGCCTGAGCCGATGCGGCGCCGAGCGCCGCCAGTCCGAGTACCACTTTCGCTACCATTGTTCGCATCTGGGTGTATGTACTGTTGAGCGCCCCATGGCGCACCGATCGCGTATATTACCAATTATTCAAGCGGCCCCATCCTGTACGATACCGGCGATGACTCTCTCTATCACCCGCAGCATCGGTGCGGCTTTCGGCATGCGCGGCATGCGCGGCACCACGCGCCTGGTGCTGTGGGGCGCCGGCCTCTGGTTCGCGCTGCTGGTCGGCGCGCTGCTGCACATGGTCGCCAGCCGCAACGCCGAGGAAGAGGCGCGCCGCCGCTTCGAGTACAGCGCTCGCGCCGCCCAGGAGCACCTCGCCACCGCGATCACGTCGTATTCGGAGGTCACGCGCGCCCTCGTCGCGCTGTTCTCGTCCAGCCCGACGCCGGTGACGCGGCTGCAGTTCCACCGCTACGTGGCGCTGCTCGACCTGCGCGCCAACTACCCGGCGATCGATGCCGTCTCGTACTCGCAGGAAGTGCCCGACAGCGCGCGCGAGGCGTTCGTGGCGGCGGTGCGCGCCGACCGCAGCCTCGATCCGCTCGGCTATCCCGGCTTCGACATCAGCCCGCCGGGGCGCCGCCCGAGCTACAACGTGCTGACCTACATCGAGCCGCCCGAGAAGCTGGCCGAGAAGTTCGGGGTCGACATCACCGCCAATGCGCCGGTGGCGGCCGCGATGGCGCAGGCGCGCGATACCGGCACCATCAGCGCCTCGGGCAGCCCGATCATGGTCTCGACACCGGTACCGCATATGGCGCTGGGCATGCGCGCGCCCGTGTACCGCGGCGCGGCCTTGCCGCAGGACGTCGAGAGCCGGCGCGCCGCCTATGTCGGCGCGGTCGGCATCGCGTTCTCGGTGCCGGAGCTGGTCGAGCGCGCGCTCGCAAAGCAGCAGGGGCCGGCGCTGTCCCTGAGCCTGTTCGCCGCCGCCAGGGGCGCGCCGCCCGCCCCCCCCCCCCCCCGCCGCCGGGGCGGGCT
>DNCF01000507.1:6380-7608 GCA_003484545.1 Massilia sp.
CCCTGACCCTGCTCGGCGGCGATCGCCTGCTGTACGGAGATCCGGGCGTACGCACGGCGCCACCGGGCGAGGATTACTTCACCGAGGTGCTGCCGGTCGATTTCAGCGGCGCGTTGTGGAAGGCCCATTTCAGCGCGCGCAAGCGCGACCTGTACTCTTCCTTCGACCGCTGGCTGCCGCTGCTGGCGCTGGCGGTCGGCTTCGTCGGCGCGCTGCTGGTGTACAGCCTGTTCCTGTCGCTGTACTGGTCGCGCCGCGGCGCCATCGAGCAGCGCGTCCTGCTCGACACGGTGCTCGACAACCTCGACGCCTACGTCTACATGAAGGACCGCGACCGCCGCTACCGCTACGTCAACGCCAAGATGGCGGAAGCGCTGGGCCAGCCGGCCGAGCGCATCGTCGGCCGCACGGACCGCGAGGTGATGCCGCTGGCCCAGGCCGACAGCAGCTGGGAGCGCCAGCGCGTCGTGTTCGACGGCACCCGCCACGCCAGCCAGATCGAGGTGGTGCTGGCCGACGGCAGCGCGCGCCAGCTGTGGGAAATGAAGGTGCCGGTGCGCCTGGACGGCGACGTGAGCGGGGTGCTGTGCGTGGCCACCGACGTCACCGAACTGCACCAGCTCAAGGCCCAGGCCGACGCCGCCAACCAGGCCAAGAGCGACTTCCTGTCGAACATGAGCCACGAGATCCGTACCCCGATGAACAGCATCATCGGCATGACCCACCTGGCTCTGAAGACCGCGCTCGAGCCCAAGCAGCGCGACTACCTGGAGAAGATCTGGCACTCCGGCCAGCACCTGCTGGGCATCATCAACCACATCCTCGATTTCTCGAAGATCGAGGCCGGCCGGCTGGAGCTGGAAGTGCTCGACTTCCGGCTCGAGGCCCTGATGCGCAACCTCGAGACCCAGCTGGGCGAAGCGGCGGCCGCCAAGGGCTTGCGGCTGGTGTTCGACATCGAGCCCGAGCTGGCCCGTCCGCTGCGCGGCGACCCCCTGCGCCTGGAGCAGGTGCTGCTCAACTTCACCGGCAACGCCATCAAGTTCTCCGAGCGCGGCGAGATCACGGTCCGGGCTCGCGCGGTGCGCGCGTACGGCCACGAGACCGTGGTGCGCTTCGAGGTCCAGGACCGCGGCATCGGCATCGCGCCCGAGGAGCTGGGACGGCTGTTCACCTCCTTCCACCAGGCCGACCCCTCGACCACGCGGCGCTACGGCGGCACCGGCCT
>DNCF01000504.1 GCA_003484545.1 Massilia sp.
CTTCGAGGCGCGCCTCGAAGCCATCCTCGACAACGCGGCCGACGCCATCCTCACCGTCGATGCGGACGGCATGGTGGTCTCGGCGAATGCCGCCACCGCGCGCCTGTTCGGCTATCCGGTCCAGCACCTGATCGGGCTGCCGTTCGGCTCGCTGGTGCCGGCCGGCGTCGACGGCGAAGCCAGGGCCCAGCTCACCCGCCTGTCGCAGTCCGGCGCCGACGACTGCGTGCTCGATGGCCGCAACGCGCGCAACGAGGTGTTCCCGCTGTCGATCTCGGTGGCGCCGGTGCGGATCGGGAGCGACCAGCTGTTCGTCTGCATCCTGCGCGACCTGACGGAACAGCAGCGCTCGCAGGAACGCATCTACCGCCTGGCCCACCACGACGTGCTCACCGGCCTGGAGAACCGGGTCGCGCTGAACGCCCGGCTCGAACAGCAGCTGGCCAGCGCGCGCCGCCACAAGGAGCCGGCGGCGGTGCTGTTCATCGACCTCGATCACTTCAAGAAGATCAACGATTCGCTCGGCCATGCGGCCGGCGACAAGCTGCTGGTCGGCGCGGCCGAGCGCATGAAGGACCTGCTGCGCAACGTCGACACCCTGGCGCGCCTGGGCGGCGACGAGTTCATCATCGTGCTGGCCGGCCCGCTCACGCCCGACAGCGTGAGCGGCGTGGCGGTGCGCCTGGTCGAGTCGCTGTCCCAGCCCTATCAACTCAACGGGCATACGGCGCACAGCGGCGCCAGCGTCGGCGTGGCCCTGTTCCCGGACGACGGCGAGGACGCCGGCACCCTGCTGCGCCATGCCGACATGGCGATGTACGCGGCCAAGCGCGAGGGCCGCAACAACTTCCAGTTCTTCTCGCCGGCGATGAACGCGGCCACGCACGAGCACCTGCTGCTGGAGAACCGCATGTGGAGTGCCCTGAGCGCCGAGGGCTTCGAGCTGCACCTGCAGGCCCAGGTCGCGCTCGACACCGGGCGCGTGATCGGCGCCGAAGTGCTGCTGCGCTGGCACGATAGCGAGCTGGGGGCGGTCGAGCCGAGCCGCTTCATCCCGGTGGCCGAGGAAAGCGGGATGATCGTGCCGCTGGGCGACTGGGTGCTGGCGCGCACCATGGCCCTGCTGGCCGAGTGGCAGCGCGAGGGACTGGACCACCTGCGGCTGGCGGTGAACCTGTCGGCGCGCCAGTTCTCGGGCGGCTCGCTGATCGAGCGCCTGGACGAGCTGGTGGCGCACTACGGCATCGACCCGGCCCTGCTGGAACTGGAGATCACGGAATCGGCCGCGATGCGCGACCCGGAGAACACGCGTCAGTTGCTGCGCCAGCTGCGCACGCGCGGCTTCAAGCTGGCGATCGACGACTTCGGCACCGGCTACTCGTCACTGGCCTACCTGAAGCTGTTCGCGATCGACCGTATCAAGATCGACCGCGGCTTCGTGAAGGACATCGAGCACAACCCGAACGACGCGGTAATCGTCGCCGCCACCATCGGCCTGGCGCATTCGCTGGGCCTGACGGTGGTGGCCGAAGGGGTGGAAACCCAGGCGCAATGGGGTTTTCTGCGCGACAAGCGGGGCGACGAAGCCCAGGGCTTCCTGTTCGCGCGGCCGATGCCGGCCGCCGAGTTCCGCGAATTCATCCGGCGGCAAGCGCAGACAGTACCTGACGCTTGAGGGCGCGGATCAGCGCGGTTTCGTCGGGCGGCACGCCTTCCGGCGCGGTGAGCGCGCGGTCGGCGTAGAAGAAGCCCAGCTGCGCCTTGCCGACCACCAGCGGCAGCACGATGAAGCTTTTCGCATCCGGCAGCAGCGCGCGGTGCCAGGCGGGGAGCAGCTCGCGGATCTTCGGGCTGGCGGCGTCGGAAATCATCAGGTCGGCATCGTTGTCCAGCGCCAGCAGGAACAGGTCGCGGCCCGGGCCATTGCCCGTAACAGGAAAGCTGAAACCAGCCTGCACGCGGGCATGCTCCTCGCCGAACGAGACGCGGGCGCGGTACCCGTTCTGGCGCGCGTCCTTCAAACAGACGGTGGCGAAGCGGAAACCAAGCGCGCGGTACAGGGTCTCGAGCACCGCCAGGATCACGTCGTTCAGGCGCGCGGTGCCGCCGGCGCGCAGCTGGGTCACGTCCTGCACGCCGGCCAGCAGCAGTTCGCGCGCGTTCTTCGGCTTGCCGCTCGGGTGCGTGCCCTCGTCGCTCTCGCCGGCGTCGAGCGTGGCCAGCAGCAGGACGTTAGGCAGGCCGCCGCCCTCCTCCAGCTCGGGCGGCGCCAGCGGCTGCAGGTTCATGCTTTCCATCAGGGCCTGCATGCCGCCGGCGACGTTCGCGAACAGGGTGTCCAGCCGGCCCGTATCGAGCTCGAAGGCGGCGCCGTAACGTTCCAGCAGCGCGCGCGCCTCGGGCGAGCCGCTCGGCTCGGGCTGGCGCGCCAGCAGGCGCGCCACTTCCAGGCTGAACGAGGCCACCTGGCGCATCCACTCGCCGCGGTTGGCGGCAAGCTTCAGGACGCCCGGCGCCAGCGCGGCCTGGGCGCGCACGATCACGTCGGGGATCTTCCATTCGGCCAGCACCGCCGCCGACAGGGTGTCGTAGCTGCAGCCGAGGATCAGCTGGGATGCCTGCGCCGGCGTATGCTTGCCGCCGGCGACCAGCTGCCGGATCTCGCGGTAGCGTTCGTGCGCGTGCGAGGCCACCAGCAGCGCGCCCAGGTTCTTGAACAGCGCCCCGATCGCCGCTTCCTCGGCGCCCTGGTAGAACGACAGGCGCGCCATTTCGCGCCCGACCAGGCTGGCGCAGAGGGCCGCTTCCAGTTCGATGCGCACGCTGCCGGCGTGGGCGCCGTTGTCCAGGGTGTCGACCAGCAGCATTGCCAGCGCGGTGGTCTTGACGTTGTCGAAGCCGAGCAGCGCGATGGCGCGCGACACGGTGGTGACCACGGTGCCGGCCATGGTGCGGTACTGCACCGTGTTCGACAGGCGCAGGATGCGCTGGGTGAGGGCCACGTCCGACAACACGAAATAGGCGAGGTCGTGGGTGCCCTGATCATCCGAGGAGGCCAGTTCGACCACGCGCGCGATCGCGGCGCCGAGGGCGAACATCTCTTCGTCGCCGTTCACCTTCTGCATCAGGGCCGCGCGTACGCGGCGCGTCGCCTGTTCGTCCGGCTGCGGCGAACCCGGCGCCATGTTTTCCGCTGCTGCCATTGCTTATCCGGCTTTCCTGGCGCGTGCGCCCTTGTCGTATTTTTTCAGGACTGCCTGGTGCAGCGCGGTGAGCGCCGGCAGCTTGGGGTTGCGCGGATCGAGCCGGCGCACCGCCGCCAGGTGGACCAGGGCCTGCTGGCCCAGCTTCTCGTCCCAGCCGGTGTGCTCCAGGCAGCGCAGCAGCGCCAGCGCGGCATTGAAGGCCACCTGCGGGTTGCCCGGCATGCGCTGCGCCGCTTCCTGCATCAGGGTGACGGCGCCGTGGTAGTCGCCGCTCCTGGCGCGCTCGGCGCCGCCGGCGACCAGGTCGACCACGTGCTGGCGCGCTTCCTGGGCCAGCACGGCGCCCAGTTCCGCCTGGCCGGCCTGGGCCATCACGCTCATGGCGCGGTCCATGCTGGTGGCGTCGCTGGCGTTGCGCATCACCTCGCGCACGATGCTGGCGGCGCCCTCGGCCATGTCGTGTTCGAGGCAGCTGCGCGCCAGCTCGAGCTTCAGGTCGGCCGACATCGCCGGGATGTCGCGGCTGGCGGCCACCGCCGCGTTCAGGGCCTCGGCCAGGCGCTCGCCGTTGCCGGTGTATTCGTGCAGCAGCGCCGAGGAGATCGCGCTGCAGGCGTCGGCATGCTGGCGCCCGCCCATCGAACGGTCCAGTTCGCGGATCACGGCGGCGGCGGCCACCGGGTCGCCCCTTTTGACCAGGGTGCGCACCAGTTTCACGTGGTCCTCGGGGTCGCGGAACTCGGAATACTTGGCCTTCGCCACCACCTGCTTGAACGCCTTTTCGGCGGTGTCGCTGTCGCCGGCCTCGAAGGCGACCTCGCCCAGCGTGCGCAGGCGCCGCACGGCGTGCGGCGACACCGCCACCGCCTTGGTCAGCACCGCCTGCGACCGGTCCAGCTCGCCCATCGCGGCGTGGGTGCGCGCCAGCCAGTCGTAGGCATCGACGAAGTTGCTGTTGGCCTGCACCAGCTCGGTGAGCAAGGTCTCGGCCTGGTCGTACTGCTCGCGCAGGTAGAGGGTCTTGGCCAGGCCCAGGCGCGCCCAGGCGATGGCGCGGGTTTCGGACAGGCGCCGGTAGATGGGCTCGGCCTGTCCGGCTTCGCCGAGGAACAGGTGCAGTTCGGCGCGCAGGCGCAGGAAGTCGACCGCGTAGCGCGGATGCGCGGCCTCGCCCTCGATGCAGGCCTGGATCGCCTCGTGCTGGGCGCCCGCCTCCATCAACCGGTACACCGGCAGCAGCACGTTGCGCCGCTCCAGCGCGCGCGCGATGCGTTCCAGCAGGCGGTCGGCGGTGAAGGGCTTCAGGATGTAGTCGGTCGGGGCCAGCTCGGCGGCGCTGACGACCTTGCCGTAGTCGCCCTCGGCGGTCACCATGAAGAACATGGTCGAGAGCGCAATCAACTTGTGGTGGCGCAGGTCTTCCAGCAGCTGCTGGCCATCCTGGCCGCCCTCCAGGTCGTATTCGCACAGCACCAGGTCGAAGGCCTTGAGGCCGAGCTGCTTGACGGCCTGGTTGGCGCTGCTGGCGTGGTCGATGCGGGTCAGGCCGCACATGGTGAGCATGCCGTGGATGTTCGCCCGCATCCCGGCATGGGGCTCGATGAGCAGTGCGGTCAGACCGTCTAGTTCGTTCATGGCGATTTTTTTCCGTGGGCCGCAAGGGCGGCCTGCCTGCCGGCGGCTACGTTGGCCGCTGCTCGGTCCAGTATATTACGGCGAGGAAAAAAATTTACTTAAATTGAATAGCTGACTTGCACGAAAACGGCAGGCCGATGGCAAAAAGCGACAGAGGGATTAGAAGCTGGCGCCGGCTTGGCGCAGCGGTGTTGCAGTTACGCAGGCGGCGCGCGCCGCCTCGGTGACGACGTTCTGGTAACGCACTTCGTAGCGCCCCGCCGCCAGCTGGTCGATCGTCAGCGTGGCGTGCGCCTCGACGTAGGCGTGGCGCACGTTCGAGCGGCGGTCGAGGTCGTAGATCTTGACGAACACCGGCGCTTCGTTGGCGCCATTGTCCACCACCACCGACATCTCCTTGCCCATGTTGCCGACCGGGTAGCCGGCGATGTAGCCGGAATCGGCCGGCCAGGGTTCGCCGTTCGGCGCGGCCGGGGTGGCAATGTCGGTGGCGCACTCGGGTTTACGCGGCGGGACCACCAGTTGGGTGACGGCCAGCGCCTTGACCTGGCTGGCCGGGATGCGGGCGCCGTCCAGGCCGGCCCAGACGTCGGGTTCGGCATCCTGCACCGGCGTCGGCGTCTCGGTTTTCGCGGCGGCAGGCTTGCCGTTGAAGGCCAGCGCGGCCGGCAGGATCTTCGGCGGCTGGATCAGGAGCACCGCAGCGGCGGCGCCCACCGTCACGCCGCCAAGGATGCCCAGCCACCATTTCGGGTCGCGCAACAGGCTCGGACGCGGCAGGGCCGGCGCCGGCGGCGCTTCCCAGCCGCCTTCGGCGCGCGGACGTCCGCCCTCCTCGCCGCTGCTTTCCAGCCACTCGACTTCCCACTCCTCGGCCGCGATCCACTCGTCGTGCTCCTTGCGGCGCACCGGATCGGACAGGGTGTTGTAGGCGGTGTTGACGATCGCCATGATGCGGGCGGCCTTTTCGTCGCCCGGATTCTTGTCGGGATGATACTTCTGGCTCAGAGCCTTGTAGGCCGCACGAATGACTTCCTGCGGCGCTCCGCGCGCCACCTTCAGGTTGTCATAATGGGTGTGGATCTTGGCCATGGTTGTTGTCAGCGGGAGTCGCTCATTCTGGCGCCTGTCTCGTTCCGAACGCTAAGTACTTCGCCGATCCCGCAAGCCCGCCGAGCGGTGCAATCGGTACAGCATAGCCGGGTTTGTATCCACAGCGCAAGATGTCAATCTTATAATCGATGACTGCGGTCCGCGCGCACGATTGCTTCCGGCAACTCGACTTCCCGCCCCACCGCCAGCACCTTGAACAACTCGCCCATCTCGGCCGGCGACACCAGCCTTTGCACCGCCTTCGACTGCGGCAGGTAGCGCATCGCATCTTCCGGGTCGGTCCTCAGGAGCAGTTCGCCGATGCCGCAGCCGAGCAGGAAGCTGGCCTGGTTCATGTAGCCCAGCACCTCCAGCCCGGCGTCCTGGGCGGCCAGCGCCATCGCCGTGAAGTCGACGTGGGCGGTGATGTCCTGCAGGCCCGGCAGGTAAAACGGCTCGGGGTGCGCATGGTGGCGGTAATGGCACATCAAGGTGCCGCCGACGCGCTGGTCGACGTAGTATTCGTGGGCCGGAAAGCCGTAGTCGAACAGGAAGGCGGCTCCCCTGCCGCCTTCGAACATGCGCGCCAGCGAGGCCATGAAGCCGCAGGCGACCGGGTGGATCTCGGTCAGATAGCCCTCGGGCAGCGTGTCGGCAGCGGGAACCTGGCGCAGCAGTTGCTCGGACAGCGCCGCATCGAGTTCCTGCTGCACGTAAGCAAAGCGGCCGTCCTCGACAGTCACCATCTGGCGCCGCCAGCCGTCCGCGGTTTTCAGGACCAGCTCGATCGGCATGGCGTCCAGCACCTCGTTGGCGAATACCACGCCGCTGTACGATTCGGGAAAACCGTCGAGCCAGCGCACCTGCGGAAAGTCCTGCAATGCTTGCTGCTGGCGCGCGCGCAATTCGCCCGACAGTTCGATGATGGTGTAGCTGTCGACCTGGACGCCCTGCTCCGCCAGCGCGCTCAGGACATCGCGCGCCAGCTTGCCGGTGCCGGCGCCGAATTCGATGATGTTGGGCGCGCTTTGGGCGATAATAGCGGCTGCCGCGCGCGCCAGCGCTTGTCCGAACAGGGGCGTGATCTCGGGCGCGGTGGTGAAGTCGCCGTCGCTGCCCAGCTTGGCCGCGCCGCCGCTGTAGTAGCCGAGCCGCGGCGCATACAGCGCCAGCTCCATGAAACGCGAAAACGCAATCGCGCCGCCCTGTTGTTCGATTTCGGCGGCAATCAATTGCTGCAAGGCTTGGGACGCGGCCAGCGCGTCGCTGTCGGGAAGGGGTAGGGACATCCCGGCATTGTAGCCAGATCGGCAGGGATCAACAATTTCAGGCAACCCACATTCTGTTATGACGCAAAACACACCGCCGCATGACACGCCACGCGTTGCGCTCGTCACCGGCGCGGGGCGCCGTATCGGCCGCGCGATCGCGCTCGGCCTGGCGCAGGCCGGCTGGGACGTCGCGGTCCATTACCGCCATTCCGAACGCGACGCCGAGGAGACCGCCGAGGCC
>DNCF01000136.1 GCA_003484545.1 Massilia sp.
TCGACCTGGCCGATGTCGATGGCGGGATTGAGCGAATTGCCGGCGTCGTACAGGGCGTCGGCGCGCAGCAGCTTCCATTCGCCGGTGAGGGTGTCGACCACCACTTCCGACACCGCCGCGCCATAGGCGAAGTAGGAGAAGGGGCGCCCGCTCATGGTCTTCGCGTCCCAGGACAGGCCCGGGGTCGCGTAGAAGCCGTCGGACCAGAGCTGGACGCGCGCCAGGTAGGCCCTCTGCACCAGGTGCTCGAAAGGCACTTCCATGCCGTTGACGAACACAGTGTCGGCCGCGAAGCGCACCTCATCAGCCTCGCCGCCATAGGTCGTGGCTGCGAACGCGGCCAGGCGTTCCCTGATCTGGCGCGCCGCGTCCTGGGCCGCCTTGCCGTTCAGGTCGGCGCCGGTCGAGGCGGCGGTGGCCGAGGTGTTGGCGACCTTGCTGGTGTTGGTGGCGGTGGCGCGCACGCGCTCCACGTCCACGCCCAGCTCGTGCGCCACGACCTGCATCACCTTGGTGTTGATGCCCTGCCCCATCTCGGTGCCGCCATGGTTGACCATGACGGAACCGTCGACGTAGACGTGCACCAGGGCGCCGGCCTGGTTCAGGTGGGTCACGTTGAAGGCGATGCCGAACTTCACCGGGGTGAGCGCCAGGCCCTTCTTCAGCACGGGACTCGTGCGGTTGAATTCGGCGACTTGCGCGCGCCGCGCACGGTATTCGCTCGAGGTCTCGAGTTCCGCCACCAGTTCGTGGATGACGTTGTCGACCACGGCCTGGCCATAAGGCGTGACGTTGCGCTCTTCCTTGCCGTAGAAGTTGCGCCGGCGCACGTCGAGGGGATCGACGCTGAGGGTGCGCGCGATCTCGTCGATCGCGTACTCCATCGCGATCGCGCCCTGCGGCCCGCCGAAGCCGCGAAAGGCCGTGTTCGACTGGGTATTGGTCTTGCCGCAGGCGGCGCGGATATCGACGTCCGACAGGTAATAGGCATTGTCGTAGTGGCAGACCGCACGCGTGGCGACCGGCCCGGACAGGTCGGCCGAGTAGCCGGCGCGCGAGACCATGTCCACCTTCGCCGCCAGGATGCGCCCCGTGTCGTCGTAGCCGACTTCGTAGTCGTACCAGAAGCAGTGGCGCTTGCCGGTGACCATCATGTCGTCGTCGCGGTCGGCGCGCAGCTTCACCGGCCGCTTCAGCTTCGCCGCGGCGATGGAAGCGGCGGCGGCCCACAGCGCCGACTGCGATTCCTTGCCGCCGAAGCCGCCGCCCATGCGGCGGCACTCGACGGTCACGTGGTGCGAATGCAGGCCGAGGGCGTGCGCGACCACGTGCTGCATCTCGCTCGGGTGCTGGGTCGAGCACTGCACCAGCATGCCGCGGTCCTCGCCGGGAATCGCGTAGGCGATCTGGCCCTCGAGGTAGAACTGTTCCTGGCCGCCGACGAAGAGCTGGCCTTTCACCTTATGCGGCGCGTTCGCGAACGCGGTCTCGGCATCGCCGCGCGCCAGGCGCATCGGCGGCACCACGTAGGACTGGGCGGCGTGGGCTTCCTGCGGCGTCAGGATGGCCGGCAGTTCTTCGTACTCGACCTGCGCCAGGCGCGCGGCGCGGCGCGCATTGTCGTGGGTGTCGGCGACCACGATGAACATCGGCTGGCCGACGTATTCCACCTTGCCGCTGGCCAGGATGGGGTCGTCGTGGATGATCGGGCCGCAATCGTTGGTGCCGGGGATGTCCTGCGCGGTCAGCACGGCGACCACGCCGCGCGCCGCGCGCACGGGACCGAGGTCCATGGCGACGATGTTCGCGTGCGGCTTGCTCGACAGCCCAAGGGCCGCGTGCAGGGTGCCCGCCGCCTCGAGAATATCGTCGGTATAGGTGGCCTGGCCGAGCACGTGCAGCGTGGCCGACTCGTGCGGCCGCGCGCGCCCGACCGCGCTCCACGCCGCCGCCTTCAATGCTGGTGCGCCTGCATCGTTCATGCTGTTCTCCTTACGCCAGGGCTGCGAATGCGTTGACCGCATCTTGCGGCAACGGGTTCTCGGGACGGGTTTCGAGCCAGAAGCGGCGCAGCAGGTTCTGGGCCGTCTTCAGGCGGTAGGCGCTGGAGGCACGCATGTCCGACAGCGGCTGGTAATCCTGGGCCAGCGCGGCCATCGCCTCGAGCAGCGCGGCTTCGTCCCAGGCGCGGCCCGTCAACATGCTTTCGGCGGCGGCGGCGCGCTTCGGGGTGGCGGCCATGCCGCCGAAGGCGATGCGCGCTCCTTTCACAAGGCCGTCCTCCAGGGTGAGCGCGAAGGCGGCGCAGACGGCCGAGATGTCCTGGTCAAAACGCTTGGCGAGTTTATAGGTACGGAAGCGCAGCTCCGGGCGCCGCAGCGGCACGCGCAGGGCGCGCACGAATTCGTCGGCGCGCAGGTCCTTCTTCTGGTAACCGAGATAGAAGTCTTCCAGCGCCAGTTCGCGTTCGCCGCCGGGGCCGCGCAGCACCAGGCGCGCGCCGAGCGCGATCAGCCAGGGCATCGAGTCGCCGATCGGCGAGCCGTTGGCGACGTTGCCGCCCAGGGTGCCGGCGTTGCGGATCGGCAGCGAGGCGAAGCGCTGCCACAGTTCCTTCAGTTCGTCCGGATAGTGCGCGCACAGCGCGGCATAGGCGTCCTGCAGGGTGACGCCGGCGCCGATCTCGAGCATGTCGCCGGCCTGCTCCACCGTCTTCAGTTCGGCGACGTGGCCGAGATAAATAATGTCGCTCAGCTCGCGCATCTGCTTGGTCACCCACAGGCCGACGTCGGTCGAGCCGGCCAGGATCAGGGCCTGCGGATGGCTTGCGCGCAGCGCGACCAGCTCGTCGAGCGTGCGCGGCGCGTGGAAGCTGCGGCCTGCATGTTCGTAGGTGGCGCCGGCCTCGCGTTGCAGGCCGCGCAAGGTTTCGGCGACGGCCGCGCGGTCGAACTCGGCGGGCGGCAGTTCGGTCATGCGCACGGCGGCGTCGATAATGGGACGGTAGCCGGTGCAGCGGCACAGGTTGCCCGAGAGCGCGTCGTCGATCTGGCAGCGCGAGGGTGGCTGACCTCGCGTCTGCCCTTCCTGCTTCAGGTACATGCCCCACAGCGACATCGCGAAGCCGGGGGTGCAGAAGCCGCACTGCGAACCGTGGCATTCGACCAGGGCCTGCTGCACCGGGTGCAGGCGGCCGTCGGGCAGCTGCAGGTCCTCGACCGTGAACAGGGCCTTGCCGTCGAGCGTGGGGGTGAACTGGATGCAGGAATTGACCGCCTTCAGTTCAAGCTCGCCGTTCTCGAGCGAACCGACCACGACGGTGCAGGCGCCGCAGTCGCCTTCGGCGCAGCCTTCCTTGGTGCCGGTGCAGCGCAGGTCCTCCCGCAGGTGCTGGAGTATCGTTTGCGTGGTGGCGACCCCGTGCACTTCACGAAGGGCATTCTGAAAGTAAAAGCGGATCGGTTCGGACATGTGTGCCTCTATTAAAACCCAGTTGGAAGCTTAGCGCAGTCAGCCAGCGTTGAGATATAGCCAAGCGCTTATATTCAATATCTGCAATTCAGCATACTACCCAGGCACCGTTGCCGCGCCGGAAGAGCGCCGGTTACCGGCATCGGCGCGCATGCGATTACCCGGGATCGCCGATCGGGAAGGATTGCTGCCGACCGGCGTGCGCGTGGCCGGCCTCGATGTGTGCAGCGGCATCAGATTGCCCAACCGCCGGCATAGAAGACCGCCAGGGCGACGGCAATACTGACGGTGCCGACATTCAGCTTGCGCCACTCGCCCGAGACCAGGCGGCCGATCACCAGGGTGCAAAAGCCAAGCATGATGCCGGTTGCGATGTTACAGCACAGGAGGATGAACACGGCACATACCAGGCCTGCCAGGGCGTCGATCTTGTCGTCCATGTTCATGTGCGCCACGTTGCCCAGCATGAGCAATCCGACGTACATCAGGGCCGGGGCGGTGGCATACGATGGAACCAGGCTGGCCAGCGGCGAAAAGAAGATCAGCCCCAGGAACAGCAGCCCGACGACGACCGCGGTCAGGCCGGTCCTGCCGCCGGCAGCGGTACCGACGCCGGATTCGATGTAGGCCGCCGCGGGTGCGCCCCCGACCAGGCTCGAAAAGATCGAACTCACCGAATCGGCGGTCAACGCCTTGCCGCCATTGTGGATGCAGCCTTTGGCGTCAACCCGGCCAGCCTGTCCAGCGACTGCCCGGATGGTGCCGGTGGCGTCGAACACGGCGGTCATGACCAGGGCCAGCACGCTGGGCAAGACGGCCATGTGAAGTGCGTCCATGATGTTCACGGCGCCGATCAGGGAGGTGTGTCCTGGTGCGCTCAGCTGAGGCCAGGCGAATACGCCCTTGAAATGCACGTTCGGATCGAAGGCCAGGCCAATAGCGGAAATCGCGACGATCACCAACAGGATCCCGCCCGGAATCCTGCGCTGTTCGATGCCGAAGATGGCGGCCAGGCCCAGGACGCTCATTACGACTGGAAATGATGTGATCTGGCCCAGGGCCACCGGCAAGCCGGCGCCGGCATTCTTGACCACCAGGCCGACGTCGTTGGACGCGATCAGGAGCAGGAACAAGCCGATGCCGACGCCGGTACCATGCGCCACGCCGGTCGGCAGGTTCTGCAGGATCCAGGTGCGCACCCCGGTCAGGGAGATCGCCGTGAACACCACCCCCATCAGGAATACCGCGCCCAGGGCGACTTCGGGCGACAAGCCTTTGCCCAGCACGAGATCGAAAGCCACGAAAGCCGTCAGCGAGATGGCGCAACCGACGGCAATCGGCAGGCGTGCCCAGAATCCCATCAGCAAGGAGCCGAACGCTGCCGTCAAACAGACGGCAATGAACACGGCCCTGACGTCGAAGCCTGCCTTTCCCAGCATGGCGGGCACCACGAATACCGAATACACCATGGCCATGAAGGTCGTGACGCCTGCCACCACTTCGCGTGACGGCGTGCTGCCGTGTTTCGCTATTTGAAAGTAGCGATCGATTCTGCCGTCTACCTGCGCCGGGGGAAGCAGCGTGCTGGCGCTCTCTGCTTGCTCGAACTGAAGCTGGGACATGGCACTTCTCCTATGTTATTGACCGACGATGCCGTTTTTCAGGCTCGTCGGGATGTCTCGTCGTCATGAAGTCCGACGTCAGCTTAGTATCAGCAGTGGACGCTTGTATTTGTGCTTTCTGGATATCCACTATTAATGAAAACGTATTGCTTTTGTCTAAAAAATACTTTTGCAAGCCGCAACCGCACCTGCTCGCCACGGACAGAAAAGCTGCGGATCGCCCTTGCCCTGCTCACGCCAGCAGCGTCTTGTTCGAGGTCGTCCTTATTCGTACATGCCAAGGGCAAGCGGGAAGCGCCGCGTATCCAAGCCGGGCGCTACGCGTAACGCAAAATTGCTATCCTGAGCACTCACGACGGGAGCGCCAATGACTTTGCACATCGTTCACTTCATCGGGCCGATCAACCACAACTCCGCCTGCGCGGTGCGCAACCTGTGCCTGCAGGCGCTGCAAAGCGGCGCGAGCGAAATCGAACTGCACATGTCCACCGAAGGCGGCAACATGACGGCCGGCTTCGCGCTCTACTTTTTCCTGAAGTCCCTGCCGATACCGCTCACCACCTTCAATATCGGCAGCGTGGAATCGGTCGGCGTCGTGATCTTCCTCGCCGGACAAAAACGCTATGCCTGCCCCGGCGCGCGCTTCCTGGTCCACCCGCTGCACTGGGGCTTCGGCAACCTGGTGGCGGCCGACCACGCCCGCGTCTCCGAATGGCGCGACTGCCTCGACTTCGATGCCGAGCGCTATGCCGCCATCTTCGACGAAGCCACCCGCGGCGCGCCGGAAGCGGCCGACATCCGCCCTCACCTCTTCGGCAACGCGCGCATCTATACGGCCGAGCAAGCCGTGCGCGCGGGCCTCATCGACGAGGCCGTCCAGGCCCGCCTGCCCACGATGGGCGCCACCACGCACTGGTGGAACTGAGCGCTGTTGTCCGCAGTTGGCGATGTTTTCGCCTGCGTAATGCGAAAAACGAATTAGCTTATTCGTTTTTTCACTCTGCTGTTCCGACAAAACAACGCTCTAGTTGCTCGTAGTCCAGTTTTTCTTACCAGCACTCCTTTTCCTTGGCTTTGTTTTTGCTCCATGGATAGAATTGTTTCGCTCTATTCATGCTACGTGCATGCGGAAAAGAAATAATTAGAAGTAAATCTTATAAACGCAGTACTTGTTACAGATTGTCTTATGAATAAACAGATTCTCGCCGCCGTGCTGGCCATGCCGCTGGCGATCTCGTCGGCCTTCGCGCAAGAAGCGGATGGCCCCACCGTCAAGGTCCGTGGCTTCGGCACCGGCGCCCTGACCTGGACCAACACCGACCGCGCCGAGTTCGGCCGTCCGAACCAGGCCGCCGGCGCAAAAAAGGATCCACGCACCGGCGTCGACTCGAACCTCGGCCTGCAGGCCGACGTCACCGTCAACGGCTGGCTCTCGCTGACCGGCCAGGGCGTGGTGCGCAAGGACGCCGAGGACGACTTCGGCGCCGACCTGACCTGGGCCTTCGCCAAGGCCCGCCTGAACGATGAAGTCAGCCTGCGCATCGGCCGCACCGGCCTGCCGGTGTTCATGATTTCCGACTACCGCAACGTCGGCTACGCCAGCACCTTCCTGCGCGCCCCGAACGAGATGTACTCGCAGGTGCCGTTCGAAAGCGTCGACGGCGTCGACCTGACCTGGCAGCACGGCTTCGGCGACACCACCGTCACCACCCAGGTGACCTACGGCCGCGCCAAGGGCAAGCTGGCCTACGGCCTGCGCGCCGAAGGCGAGCAACTGCTGGGCCTGAACGTGGTGGCCGAACACGGTCCGTTCACCCTGCGCTTCGGCCGCACCGACGCCAAGGTCACCGTGACCGGCTCGACCAGCCTGGCTGGCCTCCTGACCGCCCTGCGCGGCACCGGCGCCACCTACAACCTGCCGCAACTGGCCACCTTCGCCAACGAACTCGAAGCGCGCGACAAGGACGCCTCGTTCACCTCGGTCGGCCTGGGCATGGACTGGAACAACATCGTCCTGCAGGGCGAGTACGCGAAGCGCAAGACCGACACCTACGTCAACGACACCACCTCGTGGTACGCGATGGGCGGCTACCGCTTCGGCAAGGTGCTGCCGTACGTGATGCACGCCAAGCTGGCGATCGACGGCCATCCGACCAACACCGTGCCGGCAAACGTGGCCGCACTGGCGCCGCTGCGCGCCGGCGCCGCCCGCCTGCCCTACACCGGCGTCGGCCAGGGCGAGCAGAGCACGACCTCGGTCGGCGTGCGCTGGGACCTGTACCGCTCGATCGCCCTGAAGGCGCAAATCGACCGCGTCCAGCCGAAAGTCGGCAGCGGCCTGCTGCTCAACGCGCAGCCCGGCTTCCACCGCGACGTGACCGTCGGCGCCGTGGCCGTCGATTTCGTGTTCTAAGGAGCGCCCCATGAAACAACTGATCAATGCCGCGATCGCCGCCGCCCTCATTGCCGCCGCCGTTCCGGCCCTGGCCGAGGTGGCCGTGGTGGTCAACACGAAGGCCGCCGAAGCCTCGATGACGAAGGAGCAGGTCGCCCAGTTCTTCCTCGGCAAGTCGACCGCGATGACCCCGATCGACCAGCCGGAAGACGCGCCGGTGCGCGCCGAGTTCTACAAGAAGGTGACCGACAAGGACGCCTCCCAGGCCAAGGCCCTGTGGTCCAAGCTGGTCTTCACCGGCAAGGCCACGATGCCGAAGGAAGTCGCCAACAGCGCCGCCGTGAAGGCGGCGGTCGCCGCCAATCCGAAGGCGATCGGCTACATCGAAAAGAGCGCCGTCGACGGCAGCGTCAAGGTGATCTACACCGCGCAGTAAACAACCGCAGGCTGTTTTCTGTATCCGCCCCGCCGGCTCCGTGTCAGCGGGGCGTTTTGTTGAGAGTGAGAGACGAGACATGAGCATCAAGCGCAGGATTTGGGCACTTCCGGTCATTTCGACCCTGATTTTCGGCCTGGGCGTGGGCGTGAGCGCGATGATCGCGACCGACGCGCTGAAGTCGATCAATGCCACCGAGAGCGTGGATTACCCGGTACTGGACGCGTCCAAGGCGCTGACGCTCGAGATCGCCGAGGTCACCGCCGGCCTGCGCGACGCCGTCAGCGAAGGCGACAAGGACCGCCTCGGCCAGGTCGGCGAACAGGCCAACAAGGTGCGCGCGCACCTGGCGGAGCTGGGCCGCATCGAGGGCCAGCTTGATACCGGCGCGCGCCTGCTGAAGGAATTCGACGATTACTATGCGCCGGCGCTGTCGGCCGCGCGCATCATGCTCGAAATGGAAGAAGGCGATCCGCAGGCCGTGGTCGGCAAGATGCAGAGCACCCTGGCGACCCTGAACGCCGACCTGGAAAAGACCCAGGCGCGGGCCAAGGAACAGTTCTCCGCCGGCGTCAACAGCAGCGAGGCCAACGTGCGCCGCGTGCTGTGGACCATGATCGTCACCGCCCTGGCGGTGGTGGCCACCCTTGCCATCGTGTCCTGGTTCGTGGTGCGCGCCATCTGGCAGCAGCTCGGCGGCGAGCCGGAATATGCGCGCGAGATCGCCCGCGCCGTCGCCGCCGGCGACCTCGCCATGGACATCCGCACCGATGCCAACGACAACGCCAGCCTGCTGGTCGCGCTGAAGGACATGCGCGCGCGCCTGGCGACCATGGTGGCCGAGATCAAGGCCTCGGCCGAGACCATCGCCGTGGCCAGCGCCGAAATCGCCAGCGGCAACGCGGACCTGGCCGGCCGCACCGAATCGCAGGCCGCCAGCCTGGAGCGCACCGCACGCGCCATGGATGAACTGACCGGCGCGGTGCGCCAGAACGCCGCCAACGCCAACGAGGCCAACGCGCTGGTGGTGAACGCGACCGGCATCGCGACCCGCGGCGGCCAGGTGGTCGGCGGCGTGGTCGCGACCATGGGCGACATCAACGCCTCGGCCAACAAGATCGTCGAGATCATCTCCGTCATCGACGGCATCGCCTTCCAGACCAACATCCTGGCGCTGAACGCGGCGGTGGAAGCGGCGCGCGCCGGCGAACAGGGCCGCGGCTTCGCGGTCGTGGCCGGCGAAGTGCGCAGCCTGGCCCAGCGCAGCGCGGCGGCGGCCAAGGAGATCAAGGAACTGATCGGCGACTCGGTCTCGAAGGTCAACGCCGGCAGCGCGCTGGTCGACCAGGCCGGCGTGACCATGGGCCAGATCGTGGACTCGGTCAAGAAGGTGCAGGACATCATGGTCGAGATCGCCATGGCCGGCCAGCGCCAGAGCGAAGGCATCGAAGACATCGGCCGCGCGATCGGCAGCATGGACGAGATGACCCAGCAGAACTCGGCCCTGGTCGAGGAAGCCTCGGCGGCGGCCGAATCGCTGACCGAGCAAACCGGCCAGCTGACCGGCGCGCTCTCGGTGTTCAAGCTGGCCGATGCGGGTGCCGCCCCGGCGCTGGCTGCCCGTCCGGCGCCGCTGGCGCTGCGCTGAGCGCTCGTACTATATATAGAAAGAGCTGACAGGCGCCTGCGGGCGCCTGTTTTTTTGGCGGCGCCACCGGAGCTGGCGGCAGCGACCGCAGGCCATCCATGCGCCGCATCAACGCCGATTCCGGATATAACAACGGCTAAGTCTGGTCAAATCGTCCACATCGTTGGCGACGGGTTAACAAACCGTTGGGTGCTACTTCGTCTACGTCGCGTAAGCGCATCGTTGCCCCGTGGAAACGCTTTACAAATTTGATGCCCGTAGGCATGATCCGAGGAGTTCCCCCGCGTGGTCCAGGCCTCCGCGCGGCCTTGTTACCCTTCCTTCGACAGCACGGCGCATATGGCAGCAGTCCTCCCGAACGCGACTTCAGGCACACCGATGTCGGGTTTGGCGCGCGCGCTGGTCCAGGCCGGACGCCTGAGCGCTGCCCAGGCCGACGCGCTGCAGAAGAAGGCGGCGGCCGAGCGCACGCCCTTCATCGACGCGCTGGTGGTCGGCGGCACGATCGACGCCGCCTCGCTGGCCGTGTTCTGCGCCGAGACCTTCGGCTATCCCCTGCTCGACCTGGCCAGCTTCAGCCTGGACGCGCTGCCGCCCGGCGCCATCGACGCCAAGCTGATGGCGGCCCAGCGCGTGGTGGCCCTGGCCAAGCGCGGCAACCGCTTGTCGGTGGCGATCTCCGACCCGACCAATTCCCAGGCCCTGGACCAGATCAAGTTCCAGAGCGAGGCGGCCGTGGAACCGGTGATCGTGGCCCACGACGCCCTGCTCAACCTGCTGGCGAACCTGGCCAAGGGCGCCGAGCAGAGCCTGGCTGAGCTGGCCGGCGAAGAAGGCGAGATCGAATTCGCCGAAGAGGAAGCGCCGGCGCCCACGCCGGAAGCGGCCAACGAGGTCGAGGACGCGCCCATCGTGCGCTTCCTGAACAAGATCCTGCTCGACGCGGTGAACCTGGGCGCCTCGGACATCCACTTCGAGCCCTACGAGAAGCACTACCGCATCCGCATGCGCGTGGACGGCGTGCTGCGCGACCATGCAATGCCGCCGCTGTCGATCCGCGACAAGCTGGTCTCGCGCATCAAGGTCCTGGCCAAGCTCGACATCTCGGAAAAGCGCGTGCCCCAGGACGGCCGGATGCGCTTGATTTTATCTCCCACGCGCACCATCGACTTCCGCGTCAGCACCCTGCCCACGCTGTTCGGCGAAAAGACCGTCATGCGTATCCTGGACGCGACCCAGGCGCAAATGGGCATCGACTCGCTCGGCTACGACCCGGACCAGCGCACGCTCCTGCTGGACGCCATCTCGCGCCCCTACGGCATGGTGCTGGTGACCGGGCCGACCGGCTCGGGCAAGACGGTGTCGCTGTACAGCTGCCTGAACGTCCTGAATAAACCCGGCATCAACATCTCGACCGCGGAAGACCCGGCCGAGATCAACCTGCCCGGCGTGAACCAGGTGAACGTCAACGAGAAGGCCGGCCTGACCTTCCCGGTGGCCCTGAAATCCTTCCTGCGCCAGGACCCGGACATCATCATGGTCGGCGAGATCCGCGACCTGGAAACGGCCGACATCGCGATCAAGGCCGCGCAGACCGGGCACATGGTTTTTTCAACGTTGCATACCAACGACGCGCCCTCCACGCTCACGCGCCTGATGAACATGGGCGTCGCGCCCTTCAACATCGCCTCCTCGGTGATCCTGATCACGGCCCAGCGCCTGGCGCGCCGCCTGTGCAGCTGCAAGCAGCCGCTCGAGATGAGCCGCGACGCCCTGCTCGGCGCCGGCTACCGCGAGAGCGACCTGGAAGACGACTGGAAGCCCTACGGCCCGGTCGGCTGCGAGCGCTGCCTCGGCTCGGGCTACAAGGGACGAGTCGGCATCTACCAGATCATGCCGATCACCCCCGCGATCGAGGCCCTGATCCTCGCGCACGGCAATTCGATGCAGATTGCCGCCCAGGCCGAGAAGGAAGGCGTGAACTCGCTGCGCCGCTCGGGCCTGATGAAAGTGAAACAGGGGCTGACCAGCCTCGAAGAAGTGTTCGGCTGCACTAACGAATAAACAGGATTCATATGGCTACTTCCCTCCCCACCACCCGCGGCCGCGGCGCGCAGGTCAAGGAATCGGTCTACGCCTGGGAAGGCAAGGACAAGACCGGCAAGACGGTGCGCGGCGAACTGCGCGCCGGCGGCGAGGCGATCGTCAACGTGACGCTGCGCCGCCAGGGCATCATGGTCACCAAGGTCAAGAAGAAGATCTACCGCTCCGGGCGCAAGATCACCGACAAGGACCTGACCATGTTCACGCGCCAGCTGGCGACGATGATGAAAGCCGGCGTACCGCTGCTGCAGTCCTTCGACATCGTCGGCAAGGGCCATGCGAATCCCTCGATGTCGAAGCTGATCCTGGACCTGCGCTCGGACATCGAGACCGGCACCAGCCTGAACAACGCCTTCCGCAAGTACCCGCGTTACTTCGACCCGCTGTTCTGCAACCTGGTCGGCGCCGGCGAACAGGCCGGCATCCTGGAAGACCTGCTGCACCGCCTGGCCGTCTACAAGGAAAAGACGCTGGCGCTGAAGTCGAAGATCAAGTCGGCCCTGACCTACCCGATCGCGATCCTGGCGATCGCCTTCATCGTCACCGCGATCATCATGATCTGGGTGGTCCCGGCCTTCAAGTCGGTGTTCGCCAGCTTCGGCGCCGACCTGCCGACGCCGACCCTGGTCGTGATGGCGATCTCGGAATTCTTCGTGCAGTGGTGGTACGTGATCTTCGGCTCGATCATCGGCGCCATCTACTTCTTCTTCCAGTCCTGGCGCCGCTCCCTCAAGATGCAGCAGGCGATGGACCGCATTCTGCTGCGCCTGCCGATCTTCGGCGACGTGATCCGCAAGGCCACGATCGCGCGCTGGACCCGCACCCTGTCGACCATGTTCGCGGCCGGCGTGCCGCTGGTCGAAGCGCTCGACTCGGTCGGTGGCGCCTCCGGCAACAACGTCTACCTGGACGCCACCAAACGCATCCAGCTCGAAGTCAGCACCGGCACCAGCCTGACGGTCGCCATGCAGAACGTGAACGTCTTCCCCAGCCTGGTGACGCAGATGGTCGCCATCGGCGAGGAATCCGGCGCGCTCGACGCGATGCTGGGCAAGGTGGCGGACTTCTTCGAGGAAGAAGTCGACGAGGCCGTCAGCGCGTTGTCGTCCCTGATGGAGCCGCTGATCATGGTGATCCTGGGCGTGCTGATCGGCGGCCTGGTGGTGGCGATGTATTTGCCGATCTTCAAGCTGGGGTCGGTGGTGTAAATGTGCGAGGAAGCCTGCTTCCGGCAGGTTCCCGGCATACCACCTAGAACGTAACGATGGTCTTCAAGCCAATCACAAAGGCATCATCGTTACGCGTCGTCCCGCCCGGATGCCGGATGTACTGCACATTCGGGCGTACGGATATCGAGGGCACCGGCGTCCACGCGTAATACAGCTCGCCCACATACTCGTAACTGCCGCCCGAGACGGTATTGCCACCGGTGCGCACATTGTTCTGACTGACGTAATCGGCGTAGCGCTCGTTGTTATGGGTGGCGCCCACGGCAAGGCCGAGCGAGTCCTGCGGACGCCCCTCGAAGGGTCCCTTGTACTGCACCCCGATCGCGAGCTGGCGGTCCAGCTGCGCCGTATTGCGATCGGCCTGGGTGAAGTTCAGGAAGACCGTGGCGCCACGGCCATTCGCGCTGCCCGTGACCTGCTGCTGCAAGCTCAGGTAGGCGCCGTACTGGCTGCTGCGTTCGAGCGGGTCCAGGCCGCTCAGGCCGCGCGGATTGCGGTTCACGTCGAGATACAGGTCGTCGCCGTTCGAGGTGTTGTACCAGGCGCCGAGCTTGTAGATGCCGGGCAGGCCGTGCCAGCTCGCTTGCCAGCCCGCTTCCAGCGGGATCAAGGCCCCGGTCGTGCCGCTCGGGTTGTTCGGCTTCCAGCCGTTGTGGCGCGCATAATCGTCATCCACGTACTTCGGGTTGACCTGGTACACGCCCAGCTGCAGGTAGCTGTTGCTCGAGCCGTGGTACTTGACGCGCGCGGCCCACTGGCTGGTGGGCCAGTTGACCCAGTAGCTGCCGACCAGGTTGCCAGGCTGGGCGCTGCAGAACGTCAGGTTCTGGAAATCGCAGGAAAAACTGAAGAAGTCCTCGCCGACGGTCATGCGGCCGAACTTGAGTTCCAGGCGTTCCTCGAGCAGTTTCTGGTTCAGCCACATCTGCGTCAGGTGCCAGGTCTGTCCGCGCCCGTAGACTTCCTGGATCAGCATGTTGTTGCCGATCTTGGCGTCCGCCCCGAGATTGCGTCCGTTGCGGTCGGTCATGGTGAACTGGAAGGTCGTTCCCTGCCAGCCCCAGCGCTTGTCCAGGTCCAGCGTGGTGCCGAACTCCCACTGGTCCGTATAGCGCGTCAGGCGATCGGTGCCGCCGCTGAAGTTGTGGGCCAGCTGGCTGCCGTAGCCGAGATTGAAGACCACGCCCTGTGCGGCCAGCCGCTGGCGCTGGCCGCCCCAATCCCCCGACAGGTGAGGACTGGTTGCGATGTCATCGGCCCGGGCGTCGGCCGCGCCCACGGCGGACGTAGCCGCAGCAATGGCGCCGAGCCTGGCCAGGCAGCGTCGCAAACACATGAGCCGGTTGTGCTTTGCCATGTTCGAAGGCCGATTCGCTCTGGTGGCACATGCACCGTTGGAGTGAGGTCGCGGCGCCAGAGTTCATCCGCGCCGCTTTGCACCCGATCATGGAGACCTGCCCCTGCTAGGGCAGCGCATAGGCGATCACGTAGTCGCCGAGCTTGGTGCCGAACGAGCCGTGTCCGCCCGCGGCGATCACGACATACTGTTTGCCGTCGACCGAATAGCTCATCGGCGTGGCCTGGCCGCCGGCCGGCAGGCGCGCTTCCCACAGCTGGGCGCCGTCCTTCACGTCGAACGCGCGCAGGTAGTTATCGGCCGTCGCGCCGATGAACGCCACGCCGCCCGCCGTCACGATCGGCCCGCCCAGCATTGGCATGCCCACCTTGAACGGCAGCGGCACCGGCGCGCTGTCGCGGGTCGTGCCGATCCGCTTCTTCCACACGATCTCGTTGGTCCGCAGGTCGATCGCCGAGATGTAACCCCATGCCGGCTGCCTGCACGGCAAGCCGAGCGGAGAGAGGAAGGGGTTGAGCGTCACGCCGAACGGCGTGCCGTATTGCGTCTGCAGGCCCAGCTCGGAACCGCCGCTCTTCGTGCCCGGCTTCGGTTCCACCGGGTTGTCCGGGCCGCGCGGCACCAGGCGCGAGACGAAGGGCAGCGAGATCGGGTTGGCGATGGCGATCTTGCGGTCGGTATCGACGGCCAGGCCACCCCACTCGAACATGCCCAGGTTGCCGGGGAAGACCAGCGTGCCCTGGAGCGAGGGCGGCGTGAAGGTGCCTTCATAGCGCAACTGGTGGAAGATGATGCGGCACATCAGCTGGTCGTACATGGTCGCGCCCCACATGTCGGCGTCCGTCAGCAGCTTCGGCGGACGGTAGGTGAGTTCCGAGAACGGCTGGGTCGGCGAGACGCGGTCGCCGGGCGCGGCGCCCTGTGGCACCGGTTTCTCGGGCGCGGGCACGACCAGCGCGCCGGTGCGGCGGTCGAGCACGAACAGGTTACCTGTCTTGGTCGGCACGTACACGACCGGAATGAGGTTGCCGTTCCTGTCGGGGATATCGGCAAGCGTCGGTTGCGAAGGCAGGTCCATGTCCCACAAGTCATGGTGCACGGTCTGGTAGAACCAGGCCAGCTTGCCGGTCGACGCATGCAGCGCGAGCAGGCCGTTGGCATAGCGCTCCTGCTCGGGCGTGCGGTTGCCGCCCCAGATGTCGGGCGTCCCCACGCCCATCGGCACGTAGACGATGTCGAGTGCCTTGTCGTAGGCGGACGGCGCCCATGAGTTCGGCGAATTCCACGAATAGTGTTCGCCCGGGCCCGGGACCCTGTTGGGGTCCTTGGCGCCAGGGTCGAAGGCCCACAGGAAGGCGCCGGTGCGGACGTCGTAGCCGCGGATCACGCCCGAGGGCTCGCGTGTCGAGTAGTTGTCTTCGACCGAGCCGGCCACGACGATCACCCTGTCGGTGACGACCGGCGGCGAGGTGGGCATGTACATGTTCCTGCTCTGGTTCGTCACCGGCATGCCGGGCTGCAGGTCGAGATCGCCGCGGTTGGCGAAGTCCGCGCAGCGCTCGCCGGTGAGCGCGTCGAGCGCGTAGAGATGACCATTGTTGACAGGCAGGTAGATGCGGCGCGTGCAGGCCGCATCGGTGGGCGCGGCGCCGGCCGCGAGATCGAGATACGACACGCCGCGGCAGGTCACGTGCTGGAAGGTCGGGTCGGTCTTCAGTTGCGGATCGAATTTCCACTTGAGCGTGCCCGTCTTCGCGTCGAGCGCAAAGAGGATCTGGTGCGGCGAGCACAGGTAGAGCAGATCGCCGACCTTGATGGGCGTGACCTCATCGGTGATCTCGCCGGGATCATCCGGGCGCTTCAGGTCGCCCGTGCGGAAAGTCCAGGCCACCCGCAGGTTCTTCACATTCTCCGGTGTGATCTGCCGCAGCGGCGAATAGCGGGTCCCCTCCTGGGTGCGGCCATAGGCCGGCCACTCGGAAGGCGCGATGGCATCGGCGTTGGCGTTGCCGTGCACGTTCTCGTTCGCGGCGGGCATGGCGGTGGCGGCGGCGAGCGAGCCGTCGATGGTCTGCGGATCGTTGAAGGACGCATAAACCAGGACGCCCGCCCAGATCACGAGGGCGCCCAGGAGCGCGCCGAGGTCAAGCTTGTTCCTCGGCACATGCCGCAGGCTGACCAGCAACAGCCATACGCCGAAAATGACCAGCACCCCGGAGCGCGGCGCGAGCGCCCAGAAGTCGGGTCCCGACTCCGACAGCGACCAGATGGCCGTGCCGACAAGCACCAGCGCATAGAGCGCGAGCGCCCCGGGACGGCGGCGGTACAGCAGCCGTGTGACGCCCAGCAGCGCCACGCCGGCCACGACGTAATATGCCGATCCGCCAAGCGCGAGCAGCCATGCGCCGCCGATCAGCAGATACAGCCCCGTGAGCGCGGTGAACAGCAGGCTGAGAATGTCGAGAAATCCCCTCGAGCTCGATTGCGTGGCCATGGTGACCTCCACCTTGTTCCCAGAACACGTGCATCAGGCGCGAATCGACGCGGATCGCGTCACGATACACCCCATGCAAAAACATGGCGCACCACAGGCCTGGGCAGGAGGCCTCTCTCGCCTGGCGCTCCGGGCTGTCCAGGACGAACGTCGCCTAGCGCGCCTCGCCCTCCAGCCGCGCCATGAAGCCGCCCAGGCGCCGGATCGCCTCCTGGAGGTTCTCGGCGCTGGCGGCATACGACAGGCGCACGTAGCGGTCGGCGCCGCAATGGCCGAAGTCCTTGCCGGGCGTCAGCGCCACATGGGTTTCCTGCAGCACGCGTTCGCAGAACTGCCAGGAACTCAGGCCGGTGCCGCTGACGTCGAAATAGACGTAGAAGGCGCCGTCCGGCGGGACCGGGACCGGCAGGCCGATGCCGGGTAGCCCCTCGAGCACCAGGGCCCGGCGCCGGGCGAACTCGACGCGCCGCTCCTCGCACACGGCGAGCGACTCCGGCGTGAAGCAGGCCAGCGCCGCCTGCTGCGACAGGGTCGAGGCGCAAATGTAGTAGTTCTGGGCCAGGCGTTCCATGGTCGGCACCAGCGCTTCCGGCACGACGGCCCAGCCGAGGCGCCAGCCGGTCATGCCGAAATATTTCGAGAAACTGTTGATGACGATGGCGCCGTCGTCGACCGCCAGCACCGTCTGCGGCGGCCGGCCCGCGCCGTCGCGGTCGCCCAGGTTCAGGTAGATCTCGTCGACGATGCGCCAGGCGCCGTGCTCGCGCGCCCAGTCGCAGATCGCGCGCAGCTCGTCGGGCGGCACCGAAGTGCCGGTCGGGTTCGAGGGCGTGGCGATCATCAACCCGCGGGTAGCGGCCGTCCAGTTGGCGCGCACGCTGTCGCTGCTGAGCTGGAAACGGGAAGCGGCATCGGTCGCCACCAGTTTCACCTGGGCGCCGAAGCTGCTGAGGAACTGGCGGTTGCAGGGATAGGACGGGTCGCCGACGATCACTTCGTCGCCGGCGTCGACCAGGGCGGCGGTGACCAGCAGCAGCGCCGCCGATGCGCCGGCGGTGACGACGATCCGGTTCGGCGCGATCGCGACGCCATGCTCGCGCTGGTAGAAACCGGCGATCGCCGCGCGCAGGGCCGCGGTGCCGAGCGCGCCGGTATAA
>DNCF01000138.1 GCA_003484545.1 Massilia sp.
CAGCCGGCCGGCTGGGGCAACAGCAGCGAAGCCGAGTACCGCGCCCTGATCCTGGTGCTGGAAACCGCGCTGGCCCATGGCGCCGGGCCGCTGACCGTCTACGGCGACAGCCGGGTCGTGGTCGACGACGTCAATGGCCGCCTCGAGGACAGCGCGCTTGTGCTGCGGCCCTTGCGCGCGCGCGTGCACGCCCTGCTCGCCCAACTGCCCGCGGTCACCCTGCGCTGGGTGCCGCGTCACAAGAACCTGGAAGCCGACGCCTTGTCGCAACGCGCCCGCGCTTCCCTTGCCGAAGAGACCAATGACCTCACAACCTGATCTCGCCGCCTGGCGTGCGCGCTTCGCCGCCCTCGCCGACGATGTGGCGGCCGATGGCGCCGGCATGGATGGCGCCCACGACGCCAGCCACCTGGACCGCGTCTGGCGCAGCGCCGAGGCCCTGCTGGCCCGCCATCCCGAGGCCGACGCCCTGGTCGTCATGGCCGCCTGCTACCTGCACGACCTGGTCAACCTGACGAAGGGCGACCCGGACCGCGCCCAAGCCTCGCGGCGCTCGGCCGCGCTGGCGAAGGAGCGGCTGGCGCGGATCGGCTTTCCCGCCGACCGGCTGGACGCCGTGGCGCATGCGATCGAGGCGCACAGCTTCTCGGCGGCGATTCCCGCCACCACGATCGAAGCGAAGATCGTGCAGGATGCCGACCGCCTCGACGCCCTCGGCGCGATCGGGCTGGCGCGCATGTTCTACGTCGCCGGCCGCATGGGCCGCGCCCTCGCCCACCCCAGCGATCCGCTGGCCGAGAACCGCGAACCGGACGACCGCGCCTGGACGCTCGACCACATCGTGGTCAAGCTGGCGAAGCTGCCGGAGATGATGCAAACCGAGGCCGGGCGCGACATGGCGAACGAGCGGCTGGGCAAGCTGCTGGTGTTTCGCAAGGAGTTCACCGCAGAGTGGATTGGTCACGGCGGCGCCTGAACCCCATCCAGGCGCCGCCGGTCAGGCGCTACTTACCGGTTTTGCGGCGCGACGCACGCATTGCGGCCAGGCCAAGCGCGGCCAGTGCCAGGGTCGCCGGTTCCGGCACCTCGCCCGGGTTGCCAGGATTGGACGCGCCCAGCGTGATGTTGTCGAAGCCGATGAAGTTGGCCGCGCCGCCGAAATCCACGGAGTGCGCGATCCCCGCGAAGCTCACGCCGATCGGACTGAAGGTGCAGAAGGTACCGCTCGGATCGCCCGAGCAATTACCGATGTTCGCTGCCAGATCGAGCGATGCCAGCAGGTTGCCGGTGCCGTTCAGGCCATCGTAGACATTGACGAAACCGCCCTGGCTGGCCGTGTAGTAGAACGAGAAACCGGTATCGAAGCCGGCCGCCACGTTCATCGTGGCGGCGCCGCCGGACTGGAAGAACAGGATGGTGCTGGGCGAAGGCTCGTTGCCGAAATTACCGCTGCCGCCGGCGTCGGCGTCAATGATGGCCAGGCTGGTACCCGAAAAGTTAATGCCATAGTTGGCGCCGCTGTTGCCCGCAGAGTCCGTGCCGCCGTTATAGAAATCGTTGACGCTGGCTAGGTTACCGACACCCTCGAAGTCGAGCACGATGGGTGCGGCGGAGGCGGCGCCGCTGGCAAAGGCAAGGCTGACCAGGCTTGCGCCTGCGATTTTGCGAAGGTAGGACATCTCTTTTCTCCCGTTTGGTCGCCGAAATTGGCAAGGCCAGCTCAGCAATTAGTGTGCCAAGCTGTATTGACGGGGCATGCATCCGCCGTCGGCGCGAGTCCCATTTGGAAGTGTCAATTTTGTCGACATACGGTAATAAATCAATACATCTTGTTGGTTAAAAACGACCATTCCCAAGCTGAAAGTTTTTGGTGATTCCGGTGAGGTCCTGTCGCGTTCCGACGTCGTTTCGATGTTAGACTGGTTTCTTTTTGATAAGTCTTCCAGCATTGGAAAAGTCACCATGACAGGCGTGCCCACGGTCCGCAGCGGCAACCTCAACTTCGTTCTCGTCAGCGTCTTCATCGACGTGCTCGGCATCGGCCTGATCGTGCCGGTGATGCCGCTGCTGGTCGGGCAGTTCGTCGCCGGGCGCGACGAGCAGGCGCTGTGGTACGGCATCCTGGCCACCGTCTTCGGCCTGCTGCAGTTCATCTTCATGCCCATGCTGGGCGCGATCAGCGACCGCGTCGGGCGCCGTCCGGTGCTGCTGTACTCGATGGGCGGGATGTGCCTGAACTTCCTCGTCACCGCGTGGGCGCCGAGCCTGGCGTGGCTGTTCCTCGGACGCGCGATCGGCGGCCTGTCGGCGGCCAGCATGTCGGTGGCGATGGCCTATGCCTCGGACGTCTCGACACCCGACACCCGCGCCAAGAGCTTCGGCAAGATCGGCGCCGCCTTCGGCCTCGGCTTCATCTGCGGACCGGTGCTGGGCGGCCTGCTCGGCGAATACAACCTGGCCCTGCCCTTCTACGTCGCCGCCGCGCTGTGCGCCGTGAACCTCGCCTACGGTTATTTCTTCGTGCCCGAGTCGCTGCCCACCGCCACCCGCGAACCCTTCGGCTGGCGCCGCGTGAACCCGTTCTTCGCGCTGCGCAGGCTCGTCGGGCGGCGCGACATCCGCGGGCTCGTCATCGTCTTCGCGCTGACCACCTTCGGCCAGATGATGACCCAGGCCACCTGGGTGCTGTACACCACCTTCCGCTTCGACTGGACGCCGCGCGACAACGGCATCGCCATGTTCTGCGTGGGACTGGCCGCCGCCGTGGTCCAGGCCGGGCTGCTCTCGCTGCTGATCCGGCGCTTCGGCGAGACCCGCCTGGCCGTCATGGGCCTGACGTCCGGCGCGATCACCTTCGTGCTGTACGGCCTCGCGACCCAGGGCTGGATGATGTACGTCTTCATCTGCTGCAACCTGCTGGCCTTCGCCGCCGGGCCGGCCCTGCAGGGCATCATCTCGCGCGAGGCTGGCCCCGGCGAACAGGGCGAGCTGATGGGTTCCCTACAGTCGATCAGCAGCCTGGCGGTCGTGATCACGCCGCTGATCGGCACCGGCATCCTGGGCGCGGTCAGCCACCTGCCCCCGAACGACTGGCGCATCGGCAGCAGCTTCTTCCTGTCGGCGGCGATGCAGGCGCTGGCGGTGCCGGTGGCGATCCGCCACTTCCGCCGGCACCAGGCAAAGGAATGACGCCCGCCACCGGCATCTCCGGCCCGGTGATGGCCGCCGTGCTGTGCGCGGCGCTGATGCACGCCGGCTGGAATGCGCTGGTCAAGGCGAAAGGCGACGCCTTCCTCTCGACCGTGCTGGTCACCGCCAGCGCCGGCCTGCTCTGCCTGCTGGCCCTGCCCTTCCTGGCCCAGCCGGCGCCGGCCAGCTGGCCCTTCATCGGCGCATCGAGCATCACCCAGGTGCTGTACTACGCGCTGCTGATGGAGACCTACCGCGAGGGCGACATCAGCCACGCCTATCCGCTGATGCGCGGCTGCGCGCCGCTGATCGTGGCGGTGCTCGGGCTGGCCTTCATGGGCGAACGGCTGGCGGCGAGCCAGTGGCTGGCGGTCGGCCTGATCTGCGGCGGCGTGCTGGCGATGTTCGCCAGTGCGCGCGGGACCGGCGCCAGCGCGGCCGCCCTGCGCCGTACCACCCTGCTGGCCCTGGGCA
>DNCF01000137.1:0-10140 GCA_003484545.1 Massilia sp.
CCTAGCGCCACCAGCCGCGCGCGCACGGCGGGCGGGACGTCCTGGGCCGCGCCGAGGATCCCGAAGGCGCGGCTGAGCAGGGCGATGGAGGCGAGGATGGCGACGTCCTCGCCGAACTGGACGTGGATGGTCGGCTTGCCGCGGCGCAGCCGGGCGTCGTCCATGCAGGGCAGGTCGTCGAGGATCAGGGAAGCGGCGTGCACCAGCTCGACGGCGCAGGCGACGTCGGTCAGGGCCGGCGAATCGCAGCCGAGATCGCGCGCGACCAGCATCAGCAGCAGCGGGCGCATGCGCTGGCCGGCGCCGAGCGCGGCGGCGCGCATGGCGAGCGCCAGCGGGTCCGACGGCGGCCCGCAGTCGGTCAACAGGAAAGCCAGGCGCTCTTCGAGTTCCTGGCGGACGAGGGCCAGTTCGGCTCCCGCGGCGTCTTCCCGGTTCTCCACATCGAGCCTGGCGAACCGTCGTGCTTGCGTAGTCATGCGCGTTTCCTCCGCCGAGATCTGGATGGTCGAAAAAATTGATGAATTCGCAGGCCATCATACCGGAAATAAAGTTAAACATTGATTAACCTTGTCAACCGTGCGCGGTATAGACAAATTCGGCAAATTTTCCTTGGCGCCATCTTTCCTTTGCACCTACGCCGCTGGCGCAGGATATTCCTCGGCCGGGCCTGGCTGGCCCGGGGAACGGCACAGGATGCGGGCAAACAATTCGAGACGCCATGCAAAGTCGGCCCGGTGGCGCCGCCGGGACCGGGGGCGGCGTCGATCCGGCATAATGCCGGCTCATCCGTATTGTTCATCCATCTTCTTGCCGGAGACCCCGTGAAGCCGTTCGCACCAGCCTGCCTCTGCCTGTCCATCGCCCTGTCCGCTGCTTTGTCCGCTACGCTGCCGGCGCTGGCGGCGCCACCCGCCGCCGCCCCGGCCGTGGCCCAGGTCGCCGTCGGCAAGCTCGAGCGCCTGGCGCTGCCGCCTTCGAAGTACATCGAGCCGCGCCCGGTGGAGGTCTGGCTGCCGGACGGCTATGCCGACAAGGCGCGCGCCGGCAAGCGCTTCCAGGTGCTGTACATGCACGACGGCCAGATGCTGTTCGACGCCAGGACCACCTGGAACGGGACCGCCTGGGGCGTGCAGGACACGCTGGCGCGCCTGATGCGCGAAGGGAAGGTGGACGACACCATTGTCGTTGCCGTCTTCAACGTCGAGCAGAACCGTTACTTCGAGTACTTTCCGCAGAAGTTCCTGGACGAGATGGCGCCCGAGGCGCGCGCGGCCTTCCAGCGCGAGGGCCTGAAGAGCGCGCCGAAGGCGGACGACTACCTGCGCTTCCTGGTGCGGGAACTGAAACCCTTCGTCGACGCCAAGTACGCCACGCGCCGCGACGCCGCCGGCACCTTCGTCATGGGCTCGAGCATGGGTGGCCTGATCTCGGTGTACGCGATGAGCGAATACCCGCAGGTGTTCGGCGGCGCGGCCGGCCTGTCGACCCACTGGCCCGGCATCGGCAAGCCGAACGCCGCGCTGCCGCTGGCAGCCTTCAACTACCTGAACCGCAAGCTGCCGGCGCCGCAGGGCCACAAGCTGTACCAGGACCACGGCGGCGTCGGCCTCGACGCGCTGTACGGCCCCTACCAGGTCTTCGTCGACCAGATCGCGCGCGACCGCGGTTACACGGACGCGAACTACCTCAGCAAGGTGTTCCCGGAAGACGACCACAACGAAAAGGCGTGGGCGGCGCGGCTGGAGGCGCCGCTGGTGTTCCTGCTGGGAGGCGACCGATCGAGCCGGTAAGTCGGCGCCTGATGACGTGCCCCATGCGTCCGGATGTTCGCCTTGCGGTATGGCGGCATGATATAAGGCAGGAGATCAACCGGGACCGGAACATCAACCGGCAGGAGGAACCATGTCGACCCGACTTGCATCTTGCAGCTGCGGCCAGCTGTCGGCGCGCGTCAGCGGCGACCCCGTGCGCGTCTCGATCTGTCACTGCCTGGCCTGCCAGCGCCGCACCGGCAGCGTGTTCGGGCAGCAGGCGAGGTTCCCGCGCGAGAACGTGACGATCGCCGGACAGTCGACGCGGTACGTGCGCGTGGGCGACGAGGGCACGCGCGCCACCTTCCACTTCTGCCCGCACTGCGGCGCCACGGTCTACTACGAGGCCGAGGGGCAGGAGGAGTGGCTCGCGATTCCGGTCGGCGCCTTCGCCGATCCCGGCTTTCCCGCGCCGACCGTGTCGGTCTACGAGGAGCGCATGCACGGCTGGGTCGTTCCGCCCGCCGGGGCTGAACATATTCCTTGAAAGCCGGCTCCTGGCATCCGGAGGCCGGACACCGCACTCGCTTGCCTGACATATCGATGCCGGCGGCGTAAGCTGGTGCCGTCGTCCTTCGCCGGCGCATCCCTTCGCGGCGGGGAGGGCGTCGAGCCAGGAGCGGCGGCATGTTTCTCGAAAAAATATTCCCGGGACCCGGCATCAGGACCAGGCATCCTTTTGCCGTCACCTTCCTGCTCGTGCTCGCCTGCGCCTTCCTGCAATACCAGGGGCGCCACTTCCTTGCGGAGCGCACGCCTTTCGGCCTGTTCTACATTCCCGTCATGGCCAGCGCCATCCTGGGCGGGTGGCGGCCGGCGCTGTTTGCGTCAAGCGCGTCCTTGCTGCTGGCGCTGCTACTGGTGGTGCCCGAATTCACCTTGTACATCAGCCGGCCGCAGGACATGGGCGCGATGGTCGTGTTCATCACGGTCTGCCTGTTCATCTGCGCCATGGCCGCGGTGCTCGAGCGTGCCGAAGGGCGGGCGCATGCCTTCCTGCTCACCTCGCAGGAGCGGGAACATACCCTGCAAGCCTTGCTGGGCGCGTCGCCGAACGCCGTGCTCGGCATCGGCAGCGACGGCAAGATCCGCTTCGCGAGCGAATCCGTCGCGCACCTGTTCGACTACAGGCCGGGCGAGCTGATCGGCCAGTCGTTCGAGGTGTTGGTGGTCAATGGCCTGCGCCAGCTCAGGGGGGAGGGCCTGAACAATCTCTTCAACGCCGAGACCCTGGGACCGGTCAGCGAGCTGCAGGAACTGCAGTGCAGGCGCAAGAACGGCAGCCTGTTCCCGGCCGAAGCCAGCCTGGCGGTCGCCGAGGTGCCGTCCGGCCGCCTGGTGGTCAGCTATATCGCCGACATCAGCGAGCGCCGCGAAGCGGAAAGGAAGATCCTGCACGCGGCGCGCCACGATCCGCTCACCGGCCTGCCGAACCGGGCCCTGGTCTACGAGCTCGGCGCGCACCTGCTGGCATCGGCCAGGCGCCATGGAGACGGCATCGCCATCCTGTTCTTCGACCTCGACCGCTTCAAGCCGATCAACGATACCTATGGCCACACGATCGGCGACAAGATGCTGCAGCAGGTGGCGCAGCGCCTGAAATCCGGGTTGCGCGGCAACGACCTGGTCGGCCGGCTCGGCGGTGACGAGTTCGTGGCCGTGTTGTCCGACATCCGCGCCGACGATGCCGTCCTGCGCATGGCAACCGGGTTGCTGCATACCCTGAGCGAGCCCTATCGCATCGACGCGCTGGAACTGCGGACCTCGCCCAGCATCGGCATCAGCGTCTACCCGAACGACGGCGACGATCTCGATACCCTGATCCGCCACGCCGACGCGGCGATGTACCATGCCAAGAACGCCGGGCGCAACACCTGCCAGTTCTTCACGCAGGAAATCTACCTGCACGCCAGGCAGACCTTCGACCTCGAGCAGCGGCTGCGCCACAGCATCACGGACAGCGATTTCGACCTGGTGTACCAACCGTTCATCGACCTGCGCAGCAGGAAGTTCGTGGGCGTGGAGGCGCTGCTGCGCTGGCGCGGGATGGAGGCCTCGAACATGGCGCAGGAACGCTTCATCGCCGCCGCCGAGCGCATCGGCCTGATCAAGCCGCTGGGCGAATGGGTGCTCCAACAGGCTTGCCTGCAGCACGAAAAGTGGCGCAACCTGGGCTTGCCGCCGCTGCGCATGGCGGTGAACGTCTCGGCGGTGCAGTTCCGGGAAAAGGATTTCAGCGAGCGGGCGGCGCGCATCATCGAACGCAGCGGCGTCAATCCATCCTGCATCGAGTTCGAAGTCACCGAGAGCGCCATCATGAGCGACGTGGAAGAGGCCGCCGATATGCTCGCGCGCCTGAAGCACGGCGGCGTCAGCATCGCGCTCGACGATTTCGGCACCGGCTACTCCAGCCTGAGCTACCTCTCCCAGTTCCCGATCAACAAACTGAAGATCGACAAGTCCTTCATCCTGAACATCGACACCGATGCCCGCTCGCTGGCGATTGCCGAAACCGTGATCGCGCTCGGCAAGAAGCTGGGCATGACCGTCATTGCCGAGGGCATCGAGTCCCAGGCCGGCATCAAGATGCTGGCCAACATCGGCTGCGACCTCGGGCAGGGCTTTTTCATCAGCAAGCCGATCCGGCCCGATCACCTGGTCGAGTGGTATTACCAGGCGCAGTACGAGCATCTGTTCGTCTAGCAGCGCCGATGGAGGCAGAGCCGGGCGAGGCCGGCTCTGCCTGGCGCCGCCGATCCAGTTCATCAGTCGTTGTCCGTTCCGGTACGAACTGTCATGAGACCAAAGACCAATGGCGGCATTGGCGCAAAAGAATATCGTATGCAAAGTCGAATCGGAAAGAGTGATCCGATATCGGGACCCTGAAAAGGGAGGCAAGTACGCGATATTTTTCACGGACTGGAAACGCCGGATTCCATCCAGCTCTGGCGCTCCGCCCGATCTGGAGATGCACATGGCTCACATTCACTTCAAACCCTGGCCGTACGCAGACAAGCACTTTGCCGGCCCGCCGAAGACCTATGCGCTGGGTGGCGCCCGCGCCTGGTGGGTCTGGGCGCTGTCGGTACTGTTCGTCCTCTATCTGTTCAGCGTGCAAACCGGCTACTCGGTGGTCAACCCCAGCATCCAGGGCGACCTCCAGCTGAGCATTCAGCAGATCAGCGCGGTTGCCGCCATCTATACCTGGGTGTTCGCCGTCTGCCAGTTTTTCGGCGGAGCACTGCTCGACCGGCTCGGTGCGCACAAGGTCCTGCCGATATCGGTCGTGCTCGTCACTGCCGGCGTCTTCCTGTTTGCCAACGCTCACTCGTATGCGACGCTGATCCTGTCGCAGTTCGTCATGGCCGTCGGCGCATGTACCGGCTTCGTCGGCGCTGGCTACATCGGCGGACAGTGGTTCGGCATGGCGAAATTCAGCTTCATGTTCGGCCTCGTGCAATTCTGTGCCGCGCTGTCCTCGGCGTTTTCGGTCAATGCCCTGCAGTTCGCACTCGGGCAGGTCGCCTGGCGGTCCCTGTTCAACTACGTCGGCATCGCCGGCATCGTGCTGGCGGTGCTCGCCTTTGTCTACCTCCGCAATCCCAGGCCCGTCGAGTCCACGCACGAGGGGGTAGGCGCCTTCTTCAAGTCGGTGATGTCGGCCTTGAGCGCAGTGGCGAAGAACGGCCACGTCTGGATCCAGGCCCTCATTTGCGCGGCCGAGTTTGGCGCACTGCTTGCCCTGGGCGTGGTGTGGGCGCCCAAGCTGATGGCCATCCGTGGCGCCGCGCCGGACACCGCCGCGCTCAGCGCCTCGCTGCTGTGGCTCGGGCTGGCGGCAGGTTGCCTGTTCATTCCCGCATGGTCCGACAGGATCCGCAAGCGCAAGCTCCCCATCCTCGCCGGTTCGATCGTCCAGCTCGCCTGTGCGCTCATCCTCGTCTACGTGCCTGGCCTGCCGATCGGCGTCGACATGGCGATCTGCTTCCTGTTCGGTGTCGCCAATGCGGTGCACATGCTGACCTTCAGCAGCGCTGCCGACGTCGTCCCGCCGCAGCTGATCGGTACCTCGGCCGCGTTCGTCAACGGGATCGGGTTCATCTTCGGCGGCATCCTGATTGCGCGTCCCGGGGCACGGATCGCTACCGGTCTCGAAGCCGGGATCGAACGGGTATCGATGGACATGGTCCAGTATGCGGCACGTCCGATCGTGCTTGCGCTCGTCCTGGCGCTGATCCTGTCGTTCGTCATGCGCGAATCCTACCCCGCACAGCAGAACCGCGATTCGTCATAGGAGAACACTGTCATGAGCACGCATGCCATCCGTGGTGACGTCGTCACCTTCCGCGGCGATCCCTTCCTGCAGGATCCCCAGCAATGCCTGGTTTACGAGCGCGATGCGCTGGTCGTGCTCGCGGACGGCAAGATCGCCGACATCGGGCCGGCAGACCAGCTTGGACCACGCCTTCCCGCCGGCACCGAAGTGGCTCATTACAAGGACGCAATCATTTCCGCGGGGTTCATCGATACCCACATCCACTATCCGCAAACGCAGATGGTGGCCGCCTTCGGCGAACACTTGCTCGAATGGCTCAACAAATACACCTTCGTGGTCGAGCAGCAGTTCGCCGGCGAGGAGCACAGCCGGCACATCGCACGGGTGTTCCTGCGCGAGCTGCTGCGCTGCGGGACGACCACGGCCGCCATCTACTGCACGGTGCATCCGCAATCGGTGGACGCGCTGTTCGAGGAGTCCACGCGCTTTAATACGCGCATGGTGGCCGGCAAGGTCATGATGAACCGGAACGCACCCGAGGCGCTGCTCGACACCACCGAGCGCGGCTACCGCGAAAGCAGCGAGCTGATCCAGCGTTGGCACGGCAAGGGGCGCCAGGTGTACTGCATCACGCCGCGCTTTGCGCCGACCAGCACCGAGGACCAGCTCGCGGCCTGCGGCGCGCTCTACAGGGAAAATCCGGGCACCTACGTGCAGACCCACCTGTGCGAGAACAAGGACGAAATCGCCTGGGTACTGAGCCTGTTCCCGGAGCGCAAGAGCTATCTCGACGTCTATGCGCATGCCGGCATCGTCGGGCCGCGCTCGATCTACGGGCACGGTATCCACCTGACCGAGGACGACTTCGCCACCTGCCACCAGACCGGCGCCGCGCTGGCGCACTGCCCGACGTCCAATTTCTTCCTCGGCAGCGGGCTGTTCCGCCTGTTCGATGCGAAGAAGGCGGCGCGACCCGTCCGCGTCGGCCTGGGAACCGACATCGGCGCCGGCACCAGCTTCTCGCAACTGCAGACGCTGAACGAGGCCTACAAGGTGGCGGAAATGAACGACACCAAGATCACCTCCATACAGGCGTTCTACCTGGCCACACGCGGCAGTGCGGAGGCGCTGTACTTCGACGACAGGATCGGTACCGTGGCGCCGGGCTATGAAGCCGACCTGGTCGTGCTCGATCCGCGCTCGACGCCGCTCCTGGCCATGCGCAGCGAATATTGCAGCGACATCGCCGAGCAGCTTTTCGTTCTGATGATGCTGGGCGACGATCGCGCTGTGCGGGCGACGTATGTGGCAGGGGAAATGGTTTATGACCGTGATGCGCAAGGAGACAAGTTCAGGTATCCCGGCCAGGCGTGAAACCTTGCACTGCTTGCCGGGCCATGCTGCCTTTTCGCTTTAACGACGTGTGTGCCGGCCTGATCAACAGTCGGCGCACGCGGCCGGATGCGCGGGGGCGGCCGGGCGTCCTCATGAAAATCCAACAAACCTGAGGGGTGATTGTCGAGTGGCTGCTGCGTACTGAACGAAGCGGCGCACGATTGGTGCGTTCGCCACAGATACCGACGAGCTGGAAGAGCTCCCGGATACACTGCTACCAAACCGCCGAGCAGGCTACAGGTGAGCGCGGGGTATCCAGATGGAGCTACTTCATGAGCCAGACAAAAACGATCGCCGCCGGTGTCCTGTTATTGCTCCCGCCCTTGTTCGCGAGTGCAGCCGATTGGAGCGATACCGCCATCAGCTGGCGCTATGGCGAGAAGTTCCGCGAGCCATTCAATCCGAACGACATCAGCAAGCACATCGTCGCGCTGACGCATGCCAGCGCTTACAAGTACGGCAGCAATTACTTCAATGCCGACCTGATGCTGTCCGACAGTGACGACCCCGGCTCGCTGACCCAGACCTCGGGCGCGCACGAAGCCTACATCCTCTACCGCCACACCCTGGACATTGGAAAGCTCAGGAATGAGGAGCTGCGCTACGGCGCCGTCAAGGGCGTCGGCGTGACCTTCGGCTTCGATTGGAACACCAAGAACGACGTCGGCTACAACTCGCGCAAGCACATGCTGGTGCTGGGACCGACGCTGATGTGGGACGTGCCGGGTTTCCTGAACACGAGCATCCTGCTGATCCATGAAAGCAATGCACCCAGCGGCGCGTACCCGCCGATCTCGGAAGTGCGCGACCGCTACACCTACGACGTGCATCCGATGCTCTCGCTCAGCTGGGGCATTCCCATCGCCGATGGCTGGTCATTCGACGGCTACCTGAACTTCATCGCCGCCAAGGGCAAGGACGAAGTCGGCAACCCGACCGCTCCCGAGACCAATCTCGACATGGCAATCATGTACGACATCGGCACGCAGCTCGGCCAGCCGAAGAACAGGTTCCGTGTCGGCGTCGAGTATCAATTGTGGAACAATAAGTTCGGCAACTCGGACAGAACCACCCGCCCGGCTTACGGCAACCGCGCGAGTACGCTGATGGTACGCGCCGAGTACCACTTCTGAGCCTTGCGCCCGGGTTGCAAGGTCAAGATCGAGGCTGCGTTCCGGTCAATCCGTGAAGAATAAAAATGCCGCCGGGCTCACGCCGGGCGGCATCACGGTCGAAGGCGTTTCTGGTCAGCTCAATAAGCAGTCCAGGTCTTCGGGATATCGATGTGACCGGCCTTGGCGGCATCGGCATAGGCACGCATTTCGGCGACAACCGCTTCCAGCTGTTCGTTGCCGGGGTTTTGCAGGAACCCTTTCATGCGCTCGTGCAGCGCGGCCTGCTGGTCGCGCCATTCGTAACGGGAGGTCTTGCTCATGCAGCCTCCCCGCGATTCAACGCTGTGATGTTCTTGTTGAGATCCATGACATCCTCCTTGATAAGACGGTCAGGTTCGCACAGCGCGCGCACCAGGTCGGTGCGTTGACGCACATTCGCTCAGCAGCATCCCAATGCAATATCCCTACCTCAATACTGCACGGAAGAACAGTTCCAGCCGTTCGTCGAGCAGGCGATGCGCCTCGTCGTGCCCCGGTTGGGCGTCCGGAAACACGAAGCGCTGCACGCTGTCGCCGGCGATGGTGCTGGTGAGGATGGCCGACAACTGGCCGAAGGGGAGGTCGGGGCGCAGCTGGGCGCGCACGTCCGGGCGGGCGAAGAAACGGTCGAGCATGTCGCGCGTCAGGCGCGGACCGGCGCTGTAGAAGGTCTCGGCCAGCTCGGGGTTGCCCGGCGCTTCCGCAATCACCACGCGCTGCATCGCAATCAATTGTTCCTTGCACAGCAGGTCGTAGAACTGGTGGGCGAAGTCGCCGACCACGTCGCGAATCGGACGCAGGTCCTTGTCCATGTCGCGCATGCGGAAGAACTGGTCGCGGCGCGAGACCAGCACGGCATTGAGCAGGCCCGCCTTGCCGCCGAACTTGACGTAGATGGTACGCACGGCGACGCGCGCGGCGCGGGCAATGGCCTCGAGGCTGGTGCGGGTATAGCCGTTGGCCAGGAACAGGGCGGCGGCGGCGTCGATCAGGTCCTGGGTGCGGGCTTCGACGTCGCTCGCCTTCGGCCGTCCGGCACCGCGTGCACAGGGGGAAACGCTTGCTTGCGATGGTTTGCTCATGGCATCACTGTAAAGCACCAAGAAATGAAATGCAACCGTTTCATTTCTTGACGAACTGGGGCGTATGCCGAATAATGTAGGACAACCCTTATTCCTTTTTCGGAGTTGCTTTCATGTCCCAACCGCAGACTTCGGTCGAGCACAAGCCGCTCGGCGCCGTTCCACCCGCCGCACCCGCAGCAGCTCCCGCCGCCGGCAAGACGCCACCCAACAAGCGCGTGCTGACCGTGGTCGGGCTGATCGCCCTGGCCGCGATCTTCGCCGGCGGGCGCATGTGGTACCGCAGCCATAACTTCGTCGAGACCGAGAATGCCTACGTCGCCGGCCACGTGCACCCGGTGTCCTCGCGCATTGCCGGCGTCGTCACCCGCGTGCTGGTCGAAGACAACCAGCACGTCAAGGCCGGCGACCCGATTGCC
>DNCF01000137.1:10419-10620 GCA_003484545.1 Massilia sp.
GCCGAGCTCGATCCGGCCGACCAGCACGTGCGCGTCGAGCAGATCGAGGCCCAGATCGCCAGCGCGAAGCAGCAGGTGATCCAGGCCGAGGCCCAGGTGGCGCAGGTGCGCGCCCAGGCCGAGGCGGCCAGCGCCCAGGTCGGCCAGTCGCAGGCCCTGCTGGTGCGTGCGCGCCAGGACGCCGAGCGCTTCGGCCAGCTG
>DNCF01000271.1 GCA_003484545.1 Massilia sp.
CGACGTCGACAACAACCTGTACGTGACCGACACCGGCAACTCGACGATCCGCGAAGTGAGCGCCAGCGGCGCCGTCACTACCCTCGCCGGCCGCGCCGGCGAATGCGGCAGCGCGGACGGCAACGCCGGCAACGCGCGCTTCTGCAAACCGCAGGGCATCACGCTCGACCGCGACGGTAACCTGTATGTCGCCGACACCATGAACCACACGATCCGCCGCATCGACCGCGCCAACAACGTCACCACCATCGCCGGCGTGGCCGGCGCCTGCGGCAGCGCCGACGGGCGCGGCGCACAGGCGCGCTTCTGCGAGCCGCAGGACATCCGGGTCGACCACGACGGCACCCTGTACGTGGCCGACACCGCCAACTCGACCATCCGCGCCATCTCGCCCGCCGGCGACGTACGCACCATCGCCGGCGCCGCCGGGCAATGCGGCAGCGCCGACGGCCGCGGAACGAATGCCCGCTTCTGCCGCCAGGCCGCGCTGGCGATCGACGGCGCCGGCACCCTGTTCGTGGCCGACACCGGCAACGGCACCATCCGCCGCGTCGGCAGTTCGGGCGAAGTCCACACCGTCATCGGCGTGGCCGGCACGCAGAACGTCGTGCTGGGGCCCCTGCCGGGCAGCCTGAACATGCCGCGCGGCGTCACGGTGCTGGCCGCCGGCAGCCTGGCGGCGACCTCGCAGAACATGGTGTTGCGGCTGGTGCCGCGCTAGCCGCCTGGCGTGCGTGACGCCGGCGTCGCTTGTGTCAGACTGTTCTTCCCATCCCGACAACCCAGGAGATCCGTCATGCCCAAGTCCACGCTCGCCGGCCATCCGCTGCACCCGATGCTGATCGTCGCCCCCGCCGCCCTGATTCCGTTCGGCTTCATCCTCGACGCGATGCACCGCGCGACCGACAACGACGATTACGCCACCGCCTCCTGGTACAGCCTGGCGGGTGGCCTGGTCGGCGGCCTGGCGGCGGGTGTCGCCGGCGCCGTGGACTACATGGCGATCGAACGCGAGACCGACGTCAAGCGCACGGCCAACGTGCACGCGATGTTGAATGCCGGCGCGCTGGCGCTGACCGCTGCCAACGTCGTCGCGCGCAAGAATACGCACCACCACCGCGGCGGCTCGCTCGCCATGTCGGCGCTGGCGGCCGCCGGCGTGCTGCTGTCCGGCTGGTTCGGCGGCAAGCTCGTCTATGAACAGGGCATGCGCGTGAAAGGCGTCAGTCCGGTGCAGGACGTGCCCGAGCTGAAGATGCCGGGCGACGAGGCCATGGAACACGCGATGAGCGCAGCCGAGAGGTACATTCCGGCTGCCGGTCCGGTCATGCGCTGAAAACGCCTTCGCGTATCTTTTCCGGTGCACAGGCGCGGCAAGCGGACGCGGCGCCTGAGCCTTGACCGCACATCGCCTTGACGCTCCCCGCGCCTGCCGCTGCATTGCCGGCGCGCCAGTAAGCGGTATGGATAGCGCCTCCCCAGCCGTCCGCACCCTGTTGCGCAGAACATACTGCGCCGCCAACTCGACCATATGCTGCAATGCATTGCGACATGGCGCACAGAAGTCTGGGCACCGCCGAGCTAAACTGCCTCCATGAACACTTCCAAAAAAATGGCGGCAGGGATGGCGGGTTTCGCCAGCGTATTGTGGCTGGGGCTGACCGCCGCGGTGGCAGCGAACCAGCGCCGGCTGGTATTCAACCCGACCATCGTTCCCGAAGTGGCCAGCCCGCGTAGCGCCGGCCATCGCACCCGCCCGATCGTCCTGCGCGCCAAAGACGGCACCCGCCTGTGCGGGTGGCTGATGACGCCGCGCGTGCCGGGGCCGCGCCCGGCCGTGCTGTATTTCGGCGGCCGATCCGAAGAAGTGTCCTGGGTGGTGCGCGATGCCGGCAACCTGTTCCCGAACATGACCGTGCTGGCGATGAACTACCGCGGCTACGGCAATTCGCAGGGCGACCCGGCCGAAATCCACATGATCGACGATGGCTGCACCCTGTTCGACTGGCTCGCCGCGCTGGGCCAGGTCGATGCGCGCCGCATCGCCGTGGTCGGCCGCAGCTTGGGCTCGGGCGTCGCGGTGCAGGTGGCCAAGGAACGCCCCGCGCACTCGGTGGTCCTGATCACGCCCTACGATTCGATCCTGGCGATTGCCAAGCGCAAGTTCCGCGCCATGCCGATCGAGTACATGCTGCGCCACCGTTTCGAGTCGATCAAGCATGCGCCGTCGCTGAAGGTGCCGACCTATGTCCTGCGTGCCGAGAGCGACGACATCGTGCCCCACTCGCACACCGACCAGCTGTGCCAGAAGCTGGCGAACCTGATCGCCGACGACGTCGTGCCGGGTTCCGATCACCTGAACATTCCCTACCTCGAAGCGACCCAGGCGCGCATCGCCGGCTTCCTGACCGAGCGCTTCAGCCAGCCCTTGCCAGCCCCGCAGATCATCGAAACTGTGGCTTGAAGGAAAAAAATGCCGAATGTTGTCGGCATTTATATTTCCCTCGAATAAATTGCCAAGTAAAATCGTATTTGTCATGCATCCATAGGCTGATGCATATTTGACAGGTTGAGCTGCGACGGTCTCCGCTACCCGGCGCCACGCAGCGCTTGGCCGGCCTGTCCCTCCCTGACTGTTGCGATGCTGCGACATCCGCGCGTACAAAAGACGGTAGGAAAGGCCGCGATACAAATCGTAACCCCATGAAAGGTCGTGGGCTGACACAATCCGCACGGCATTAAAGCGGTGCTAGATGGCCTTTGCCTGACCCAGTGCAATGACGCCAATGCCGAGCCTGTGGGCCGCCCCTCCCAACGCAGCCGTTGCGCCGGGTACAATATCGATATTCCAGGAGCCATTTTCATGAAATTCAAGCAACTCAGCATGACGATTGCAGCACTGTGCATCGTCGGCACGGCGAGCGCAGCCAATCCGAAACTGGGCATCGTCTACGATGCCGGCGGCAAGTTCGACAAGTCGTTCAACCAATCCGCTTTCGAAGGCGCCGAGCGCTTCAAGAAAGAGACGAGTATTCCCTACATCGAAGTCCAGGCCAACAGCGATACCCAGGCCGAGCAGGTGATGCGCGGCCTCGCGCGCAAGAAGCTCGACATGATCGCCGCGGTCGGTTTCTCCCAGACCCAGGCCGTGGCCAAGGTCGCCAAGGAATTCCCGAAAGTCAAATTCGTCCTGATCGACTCGATCGCGCCGGGCGCGAACGTCAACTCGATCATGTTCAAGGAACAGGAAGGCTCCTACCTGGTCGGCGTCGCCGCCGCGATGGCCTCGAAGTCGAAGAAGATCGGCTTCGTCGGCGGCATGGACATCCCCCTGATCCGCGCTTTCTCCTGCGGCTACAACCAAGGCGCCAAAGCCCAGTATCCGAAGATCGAGATCATGTCGAACATGGTCGGCACCACCGCCGCGGCCTGGAACGATCCGGCCAAGGGCGGCGAGCTGGCGCGCCAGCAATTCGACCGCGGCGCCGACGTCGTGTTCGCCGTTGCCGGCGGCTCGGGCATGGGCGCCCTGCAGATGGCCAAGGAAAAAGGCAAGCTGGCCATCGGCGTCGACTCGAACCAGAACTACCTCCACCCGGGCAACATGCTGACCTCGATGGTCAAGCGCGTCGACGTCGCGATCTACGACGCCTTCATGCAGGTCAAGAACGGCACCTGGAAGGGCGGCGTCACCTACAAGGGCCTGAAGGAAGGCGGCGTCGACTGGGTGCTGGACAAGGACAACCGCAAGGTCGTCACCCCGGAAATCGAAAAGCGCGTCAATGGCGTGAAAGCCGACATCATCAACGGCAAGATCAAGGTCATCGACTACCGCGCCGGCAGCAGCTGCCCGGTCTGATTTTTTTATCTTCTTCAAGAGCGCGCCGCGCCGGATTTCCGGCCCGGCGCGCTTTTAAATGTATTGGTGTGATCGATACATTGCCCTTCTCAAGCATTCACATTTTTACTACTGATCGCTATGCAGCCAGCCGTAGAATTTCGCAACATAAGCAAGGCCTTCGGGCCGGTGCAAGCGAACGCTGACGTCAGCTTCACGATCGCCAAGGGCTCGATCCATGGCGTCATCGGGGAGAACGGCGCCGGCAAATCCACCCTGATGAGCATCCTGTACGGCTACTACCACGCCGACAGCGGCCAGCTCCTGATCGACGGCCAGGAGCGCAACATCCGCACCAGCCAGGAAGCCATCGACCTCGGGATCGGCATGGTCCACCAGCACTTCATGCTGGTCGAGAACATGACCGTGCTCGACAACGTGATGCTGGGTAACGAAGGCAGCTTCAAGCTGAACAAGAACCGCGCCCAGGTCGAGGCCAAGCTGCGCGAGATCTGCGCCACCTACCGCCTCGAGGTCGATCCGCTGGCGACCATCCACGATTTGTCGGTCGGCGCCCAGCAGCGCGTCGAGATCCTGAAACAGATCTACCGCAGCGCCAACATCCTGATCCTGGACGAGCCGACCGCCGTGCTGACCGCCCAGGAAATCGCTTCGCTGTTCGACATCCTGCGTCTGTTCAAGGAACAGGGCAAGACCATCATCCTGATCACCCACAAGCTGCAGGAGATCATGGACATCACCGACCAGGTGACGGTGATGCGCGCCGGCCGCGTGTCGGGCGCCGTGGCCACCCGCGACACCTCGAAGGAGCAGCTGGCCAACATGATGGTCGGCCGTCCGATCGAGGGCAATCTGCCGCGCAAGCCCTTCAATCCGGGCGCGCCGGTGCTGAAGGTATCGAACCTGCAGCTGCAGGACGCCAACAAGGTGCAGCTGCTGGCCGACATCAACCTGAGCGTGCGCGCGGGCGAGATCGTCGCCATCGCCGGCGTGTCGGGCAATGGCCAGAGCGAACTGATGGAAATCCTGGCCGGCATGCGCCTGCCGACCTCCGGCACGGTCGAACTCGAAGGCAAGGCCCTGCCCTACGGCGGCCGCAGCAACGCCGACGGCCTGCCCGCCACCTTCCGCAAGCTCGGTATCGGCCACGTGCCGGAAGACCGCCTGCGCGACGGCGTGATCAAGGATTTCTCGGTGGTGCAGAACACCGTCTTCGGCTATGAGGACCGGGTCCGGAACCGCTGGGGCCTGTTCGACTTCGACGCCATCACCAAGCGCTGCGCCCACCTGCTGCAGGCCTTCGACGTGCGTCCGAACAATCCGGACCTGCGCATCGGCCTGCTCTCGGGCGGCAACCAGCAGAAGGTCGTGATCGCGCGCGAAGTCTCGGCGGCGCCGAAACTGATGCTGGTCGGCCAGCCGACCCGCGGCGTCGACATCGGCACCATCGAATCGATCCACACCCAGCTGCTGCGCCTGCGCGACGAAGGCGTGGCGATCCTGCTGGTCTCGACCGAACTCGAGGAAGTGCGCGCCCTGGCCGACCGCATCGTGGTGGTCTCGGGCGGGCGCATCACGGGCGAACTGAACATTGACGAATTCGATACCACCCGCATCGGCCTGCTGATGGGCGGGATGCACAAATCATGAAAACAACCGAACTTCCACGTTGGGCCACGGGCGTCGTCCTGCCGGTCCTGAACCTGCTGTCGGCCCTGCTGGTCGCGGCGCTGGTGATCCACCTGCTGGGCGAAGACCCGGTCGAATCGATGAAGATCCTGATCGACTCGGCCGTCGTCAACCCGGAAGGCCTGGGCTACACGCTGTTCTACGCCAGCACCTTCATCTTCACCGGCCTGGCCGTGTCGATCGCGATGAAGGCCGGCCTGTTCAACATCGGCGCCGAAGGCCAGATGTACCTCGGCGGCCTGGGCCTGACCCTGGCCGTGCTGTCCTTCGACGCGACGCTCTCGCCCTGGCTCCTGATCCCGCTCGCGATGCTGGGCAGCGCCGTGTTCGGCGCCCTGTGGGCCTTCCTGCCCGGCTACCTGCAGGCCAAGCGCGGCAGCCACGTGGTGGTCACGACCATCATGTTCAACTTCATCGCCGCCAACCTGATGAACTTCCTCATCGTGAAGTACCTGCTTCCTGAAGGCGAACAGAATCCGGCCAGCCGCGTCTTCGCCGACAGCGCCGCGCTGCCGACCCTGAACGCCTGGCTGCCCTTCTTCGGCGACTCGCCGCTGAACATCGGCTTCCCGATCGCCATCGCCGCCCTGGTCATCTACGGCGTCATGGTCTCGCGCTCGACCTGGGGCTACCAGCTGCGCGCCACCGGCCTGAACCAGCACGCAGCCCACTACGCCGGCGTGCGCATCAGCCGCATGATCATCGTCGCCATGCTGATCTCGGGCGCCCTGGCCGGCCTGGCCTCGGTCAACTCGATCATGGGCTCGACCCACTACCTGAGCCTGAACTTCCCGGCCGGCGCCGGTTTCGTCGGCATCGCCATCGCCCTGATGGGCCGCCAGCACCCGGTCGGCATCTTCCTGTCCTCGGTGCTGTTCGGCGCGCTGATCCAGGGCGGCTTCGACCTGTCGCTGGAAAAACCGAACATCCCGGTCGAGACCTTCATCTTCATCCAGGGCCTGATCATCCTGTTCTGCGGCGCGATGGAAAACCTGTATGGTCCTGCGCTCCTGAAACTGATCAACGCAACACGCAAGGGTTAATCATGGAAGGCTTCGATATCCTCAACATCATCGTCTCGACGATCCGCAACGCGCCGGTGCTGATGTTCGCCGCGCTGGCCGGCCTGTTCGCCGAACGCAGCGGCGTCGTCGACATCGGCCTCGAGGGCAAGATCCTCGCCTCGGCCTTTGTGTCCGCCGCGGTCGGCTACACGACCCAGAACCCGTGGCTGGGCATCGCCGCCGGCATCGCCGTCTCGGTGGCGCTGGCGATGGTGCAGGCGTTCGTGTCGATCACCCAGAAGGGCAACCAGCTGGTGGCCGGCATTGCGATCAACATCGCCATGAGCGGCCTGACCTTCGTGGTCGCCCAGTACATCTTCCAGCAGGGCGGCCGCACGCCGGACCTGGGCGCGGCGCGCCTGTCCAGCGTGGTGCTGCCGGGCGCCGAGCTTGTTGCCGACATTCCGGTGCTGGGCTGGATCTGGAACAGCCTGCTCGGCGGCCACTCGCCCCTGGTCTACCTCGCCTTCCTGCTGCTGCCGGTGGTGCACTGGGTGGTCTACCACAGCCGCTTCGGCCTGCGCCTGCGCGCCTGCGGCGAGAACCCGCACGCGGCCGACGCCGCCGGCGTCTCGGTCGAACGCACGCGCTACCTGGCGATGCTGACCGCCGGCGTGCTGTGCTCGTTCTCGGGCGCCTACCTGTCGATCGTCCAGAGCGGCTTCTTCCTGCGCGACATGTCGGCCGGCGCCGGCTACCTGGCGCTGACGGCGCTCGTGTTCGGCAACTGGCGTCCGCTGCAGACCGTGCTCGGCTGCCTGATGTTCGGCTTCTTCTCGGCGGTACAGATCCAGATCGAAGGCGTCGACCTGCCGGTCGTCGGCCGCATCCCGGGTTCGCTGATCCAGATGATCCCGTACGTCGTCACCGTGGTCGTGCTGGCCGGCCTGATGGCCAAGTCGGTGGCGCCGAAAGCGGTCGGCAAGCCGTTCGTGAAGTCGCGCTGAGCGGCGGTTGCGTCAACGAGAAAGCGGCCTGCGGGCCGCCTTTTTTATTGGTGACGCTCGTGCTTGACCCATAGGGTGGACGGCTTCGCCGTCCACCCTACTGCCCTTCCTTGACATCCTTCCCCGCCGCATCGAGCGTGCGCAGCACATGCGCCTTGCCCGTCATCGCCTCGTGCCAGGCCGGCAGCACGCGGAAGGTCAAGGCCAGGTCGTAGTCGCCGGCGATGCTGCCGGCGTCCATCGGCACGTCCCCGGCCCGGTTCTGGAACCAGCGCAGCCATTCGCTCGATCCCGGCGCCGGCGAATTCATGTAGGGCGCACCGGCATTCGGCGCCGCCCCCGGCGCGGGCGGCACCAGCGGCATCATGAAGGAAGCCATCCCCTGCCCCGCCCTCGCCTGCCACCGAGATGTCGTTCAGGGCGTGGTCGTTCGGCCCCGACAGGCGCCCGCCCCAGCCCAGGGTTTCAGTCGCATACAGGGGCGCCTGCGGGTTGACCCAGGTCTCCTGCAGCGGCGCCCCGGGCGTGGCCGCGCTGTTTACCTGCGGATCGTTGCCCCACTGCGCGCCGAGCGGCACCATCTGGTCCCAGATGCCCTGGCTGCCGGAGCGCGTGTCGCGGTCGTAGACCAGGGTCGCGAACACCCAGCCGGTCTGCGGCGCCGACTGGCTGTCCTTGACCACGATATCGACCTGCATCAGGTAGCCCTTCTCCAGCGTCGGCCGGTCGAAGTGGCCGGTGGTGGCGTTCGCCGTCATCATCATCGGCCAGCTGTGCGCACCCTCCATCGCCGGCCAGGTCGCGCCATCGGCCGTGGTGAAGGCCAGCTTGACGGTGATCGAGCCCTCGGCGTACCGGGTGGCGCCGCCCGTCAGCACCGGGGCAGTCGGGTCGCGGCCCCAGATCTTGCCGATGGTCTGGGCCGCCGTGCGGTTGTAATAGGTGATGACGTAGGTCGTGAACGGTTTCGTCAAACCGCTTTTCGGGAACAGGCTGTTGTCGACCTTGTCGATCCCGACCAGCATGCCGTGGATGGGCTCGCGCTGGGCGCCCAGCCAGGGATCGTTGTACCAGCCGCGGCGCGCCGCGTTCCAGTCCTCGTAGTCGGCCAGCAGCGTGTGCATGTCGCGCGCGACGGCGTCCTTCAGCGCCCGGACGTAGGCGGCGGCATTCGCGGTCGTGATCAAGCCGTTGCCGATCGCCTTGCGCCAGCCCATGTAGGGCGCCGGCAGACCGGACGGGTAGTTGTAACTGAGCCGGAACAGCGGGCCATTGTATTCCCCCGCCGCCGGCAGCTTGCCGTTGTGGTCGGCATAAGGGTTGACCGCGCCGGCCAGCGCGGACAGCGTGAGCGAGGTGCCGGCAAGGCACAGGCAGGCATGTCGAATGAGCATCTCGTTTCCTTTATGGAAGTGCGAACAGCTCATTCTTCCGCGCACGCGCGGCTACGACTTGTGGCGGGACAATTGTTTCTACTTAGAACGCCTAACAAAAGCTTCAGGGCAAGGGATGCGGCCACCCGACGCAGCGCCGCAGCGGCGGACCGCGAAGACAGTA
>DNCF01000269.1:0-891 GCA_003484545.1 Massilia sp.
CGCTGGCCGCAACGCCCGCGCCCGAACCCACACCCGTGCCCGAACCCGAACCCGCGCCGGTTCCCGAACCCCCGCCGGAACCGCGCCGCTACAAGGTCGACATGCCGCCGCCGGCCGCGCTGACGATGGACGTCGCCCGCACTGACGCGGACGGCACCCGGTGGAGCGGGGAAGCCCTGCTGTCCTGGCGCTATGGCGAGGACACTTACCGCATCGATTTCGAAGCCGGCATCCGGCTCGTGTTCACCCGGGTCAACCTGGCGGTGCTCAGCAGCGAAGGGGCGGTCGCCGCCACCGGTTTCGCGCCGGTGAAGATGACCGAAAAGCGGCGCGGGCGCGCGATGACCGCGACCCACTTCGACTGGAGCGGCAACAAGATCACCTTCTCGGCCTCGCAGAAAACCTATCCGCTGACGCCGGGCGCCCAGGACAAGGCCAGTGTCCCGCTGCAACTGGCCGCCATCGCGCGCGGCGATAGCGGACAATTGACCGGTGACCTGGACATCCAGGTAGGCGAAGACCGCGACGCCGCCGTGTTCCGCTTCATCGTGGTAGGCCAGGAAGAGATCGACACCAAACTCGGCAAGATGCAGACCTGGCACCTGTCGCGCCCGCCGAAAGAGGGTTCCTACCGCTCGCGCCTGGACGTCTGGCTGGCGCCGGCACGGGGCTGGTATCCAGTGCAGATTCGCAATACTGAGGCCAACGGTGCAGTCACCACGCAAACCGTGAATAATATAGCCTTGACCGATACAGGAAAATGATAATGCGAAGCAATCTATTGATGCGTGGCATCGCCGCCGGCCTGCTGGCCATGGGCCTGAACGCCGCCGTCGCCGCGCCTGCCGCACCCGTGAAACGCGCGGTCGAGCTGCCGCCGTCGGCCGACCA
>DNCF01000269.1:1126-11717 GCA_003484545.1 Massilia sp.
CTGCCGCCGTCGGCCGACCTGGCCTACGAACTCTCGGCCCAGCAGCGCGGCATCGGCCTGAAGGGCGACGCCCTGATCACCTGGCGCGCCGGCGACGGCAGGTACGACGTCGACGTCGTGGCGCGCGTGGCCCTGCTGGGCAAGCTGAACGAATACCGCAGCCAGGGCACGGTCGATGCCTACGGCCTGGCCCCGGAGACCTTCACCGAAAAGCGCTACCGCAAGGATCCGACCACGACCACCTTCGACCGCGAGAGCAAGACGATCATGCTCACCGAAGCCAAGCAGCCCTACGCCATGAAAGGCGGCGAGCAGGACCGTGCCTCGGTCACCTGGCAGCTGGCCGCGGTGGCGCGCGCCGCAGGCGAGGCCAAGTTCAAGCCGGGCAGCGAATGGACCTTCGTGGTCACCGGCCGGCGCGACGCCGAGCCCTGGACCTTCCGGGTGGTCAAGCAGGAAAAGATCCGCACCGCGATGGGCGAACTGGACACCATCCACGTCAAGCGCGAACGGCGCGACAGCCGCGGCGACAGTGTCGAGATCTGGCTGGCGCCGTCGCAGGAGTGGTATCCGGTGAAGCTGCGCTTCGAGGACGAGCGCGACACGATCGACCAGACGATCACCCGTATCACGCCGAAATAAGCGCGCAAACGGTGTGCATCCATGAAAAGAGCCGCCATCCCGGGGGGGACGGCGGCTCCGTGCCGGCGCGCATGGCGCCCGGTGAACCTCAGTACTGGCCGCACATGTCGCGCAGGCAGGCTATTTGCGCTTCATCGCATTCCGCCTTCGGCACGCCGCTATTGATGCAGTATCCATAATCCGACGCGCAGTAGAACTGACAGCTGGCCCACGCCGGGCTCGACGCAGCGCCGAGGCCGATTGCAAACAGCAGTGCAGCAAGTTTTTTGTTCATGGTGCTCTCCTTGGTGTTCGACGGTGACAGGAGGGCCAGGCCGTGTCAGGCACGCCGATAAAAGCAGGTGGCTCGGCGGCGCCGGCTTTCGTGCCCGGCGGCTTTCGGATCAGTACGAGGTCCCGCAGAAGAATTCAAAGCATTCGGCACGCTCGGCGGTGCATTCTGCGATGGGCCTGCCGCTGTCGACGCAGTGGTTGTACTCCGCCGCACAAGCGTACTTGCAGCTGGCGGCCACCACCGGGCTCGATGCCGCTCCCAGGCCGATCGCAAACAGCAGCGCAGCAACTTTCTTGTTCATCGTTCTCTCTCCCTTGTTCTACGGTGATATTGCGGATAAGAAGCCGATGGCCCCGGAGGGACACCGGCTATGCGCGCTCGGTACGCCGGATCAGAACTGGCCCTCGCAGAGCCGGTTCCAGCATTCGATGCGTTCGGCGATGCAATCGGTCCCGCCGTTGTTGACGCAGTAACGATAGTCTTCGGAGCACACTTCCTTGCAGTTCCATGCAAAAGCCGGACCGGCGGCCGCGCCCAGGCCGATGGCAAACATCAAGGCAGCAAGTTTCTTATTCATTGTTATCTCCTCTCAAGTTCGACGGTGTGGTCGTCGCTGCGCTGCGCCGTCGTTTCGCAGCGCGCCGGACCGCGGCAATGCTCGTCCGTATCGGGTCCGCCACTAGCCTCACACCGCCCAACCGCCGTGTCAAACCGCCTTGCATATATATGTAAAGCTCATAAAAGAAGGCGTTTTATATGCTTGACTTATGGTTTTCAGCAGCCCGTCCAGGCACCCCGGGATTGTGTCGTTTATGCAAACTTGGCGGGATGCGCGCGGAATATTGCTGCCGATTAAGCAGCCCGAACTGTTATACTGGCGCCCCCCGCGGACACTTCGGCTTGCCTGCTCAGGCAGTGCGGTCCGCTTGCAGACTGGTATCCCAACGATGATCGACACACAGGCGGCCTCCGCCGCGGAACCCCATGGCATTGCGCAGGACGAGCTGGACCCGCTCCAGGCGCATTTCCATTCCGGCATCGCGCCGGACGAAATCGAGCAGGTGTTTCACCTCAAGAAGGCGCAGCCCATGCTGTCCGCCTTCTCGGCGCTGTTCCACGGCAGCCAGGACGGCGTGCTGGTGCGCCTGCTGGTGCTGCGCGAACTGGCCGCCGACACCGCCAGCTCGGCCTTCTCGCGTGCCGACATCAACCAGAAGCTCGCCTACCTGATCCCGGAAAGCCTGGAAACGGTGCTGAACCGCCTGCGCACGCACGGCCTGCTGGCCTGGGATGCGCCGAACGGGGTCTACCGCATCACGCCGCTGGCGCGCAACGTCCTGTCCGCGCTCGACACCCTGCTGGCGCTGGGCAAGCCCGAGGACGACGAAGCCGAGATGGGCTTCCTGCTGTCGCAGGTGGCCGGCGCCCAGGCCGTGGGCGGCGTCACGGTCGAGCAATTGAAGCATTTGCTGGGCCGCCTGGTCGAGCTGACCGAGGAGTTCCGCGACGCCATCGCCTCGGGTTCCGAATTCAAGCTGCGCAATTCCCAGGCGAAGTGGCACATGGCCTGCGACTGGGTCGAGAAGGGTTCGGTCATCCTGCGCGCGATCACCCAGGACCCGCAGGCCGATTCGGCCACCCACAAGGCGGCGCAGGCGATCGGCCGCGCACAAAGCGCCTTGCTCAACATGCAGGGCATGTTCTCGCGCGCCCTGAACCAGATCGAGCGCCAGCGCGTGCACCTGGGCCAGTCGGGCCTGTCGACCACCGATGTGAAGCGCTGGCTGCTGGCCCACGACGACCTGGCCAGCCTGGCCGAAGGCGCGATCGACCGTCCGGTGGTGCCGCTGTTCGGCACGCCGGCCGAGATGATCGACGTGGCCGAGACCGAGCTGCTGGCCGAGCGCGTGGTGACCGTCGGCCCGAAAGGCCTGCCGAGCGGCCAGGATGCGCCGCTGACGATCAACGACAACCCGGCGATGCAGGCCGAGCTGGACGACTGGATCACCAAGCTGGCCGACTTCGCCAACCTTGGCAACTTCCCCGAATTCTCCGAGACCGGCCCGAAGAAGGTCGAGCTGCACGAGTCGCTGCTGCCGGCCTCGTTCGCCGTGGCGTCCTACCGCGCCTCGCTGCTGCCGCTCCTGGGCGACGCCGCCGAGGCCAGCCTGCAAGGCGCCACCGCGGAACTGGCGCGCCTGCCGATCAAGTTCGAAGCGAAGGACGAGATGGTCCAGCTCGACGATCCGGAAGTGGCCGCCATGTCCTTTGCAACCCTCTCACTAGATTTAGATCTCGAAAGCGGCACGCCGAATGAATGACGATGCACAAATCCTGATTGCCCGCCTGCTCACGCACCAGACCCTGCGCCGCGACGACAAGATGGTCAAGCGCGCGCTGTCGGACGAGCAGTTCCGCGCCGAAGTCGACAAGCGCCTGCTGGAGTCGGGCCTCAAGCTCCTCGACAACGTGTACGCCGACCACGTCACCATCGCGCTGCACCGCAACGTCGAACCGAAGATCTTCGGCGCCAAGGACATCTGGCAGAACAATAACTTCGGCCTGACGCGCGACGGCGTGGCCCTGCTCGTGGTGCTGTGGGCGCAGATCATCCTGCCCAAGCGCGAGCGCCAGGAAACCCACACCACGGTGGTGGACGACCAGACCGACATGTTCGACAAGGACGCGCCGATCCCGCGCGCCGAGGACACCTCGATCGGCATTTCCTACACCGCGCTGCTGTCGGACTTCGGCGACAAGCTGGGCAAGAAGACGCGCATGGACATGAACCTGGGCGTGCTCTCGAAGCTCGGCTTCATCGAGCGCCGCGGCGACGTGATCCTGGAAGGCCCGCTGCTGGACCTGATGATGGACACCGACCTGCTCAAGGAACGCATCATCAACGGCGCGCTGTCGGACGTGTTCAAGCGCGCCCCGCTGGCGGCCGTGCGCCGAACCGCGGCCGACGCCGCCAACGACGCCGAGCTCGATGCCGAGCCTCTCGATAATCCAAGCTGAGCGAACTGAGACACCATGTTCCACATTAAATCACTCGAACTGGTCCACTGGGATTACTGGCAGCGGATCAAGAACATCCCGCTCGACGCCAAGATCATCACCATCGCCGGCCAGAACGGCTCGGGCAAGACCACGCTGCTCGACGCGCTGCGCACCCTGTTCGGCCTCGATTGCTCGATGGGCCGCACTTATAAACACTATGCGCGCCACTCGGGCCAGCAAAGCGCCTGGCTGCGCGCCGTGGTCGACAACAAGCCGGTCGGCCGCCAGCTGTCGAACCGGCCGTTCCGCCATTCGGGCTTCTTCAGCGACGACGAAGTGACCCTGTTCTGCCAGGTGCAGAAGAACGGCGGCGACTGGAAGCGCCAGTACCTGATGCGACCGGGTAACGTCGAGATCGAGGAAGTCACCGAAGCCACCGACTGGCTGGGCGTGGAAAACTACCGGAAGCGCCTGGCCTCGGCCGGCCTGTCGCCGGCGATGTCGAAGGTGCTGGCCCTGGAGCAGGGCGAGACGGATAAACTGTGCGAATACGCGCCGCGCCAGCTGCTCGACCTGGTGTTCCAGGTTTTCGGCGACAAGGAAGTGCTGGACGCCTACGACGAAGCCAAGCGCCACCAGCGCGACACCGAGACCGAACTGAAGCGCTTCGAGGCGGAACTGGAAACCTCGCGCATCAACCTGGAAGGCCTGCGCCTGCGCGTGGCCAACTACCACCAGTGGGAAGACCTGCACAAGGAAAAGCGCGCGCTGCGCGAAGAAGTGCTGCCCAGCCTCGAATACCACGAGGCGCGCGAAAAAGCCGCCGCGATGAGCCGCCACCTGCGCGAGCAGCGTAAGCCCATGCAGCAGGCCGACAGCCAGCTGGCCGAGAAGCGCCAGGCCCTGGCCGCCCAGCAGCGCGCGCTCACGGAAGCCCAGCAGCAGGAAACCCAGCTCGAGAAGGAAGGCACGGAACTGGCCGGCCGCCTGACGGCCATCAACCAGAAGATCAAACCGCTGGAAAACCTGCTCGAGCAGAAGGAACGCCTGCAGAAGCTGGCGGCGGACGCCGGCGCCGACATCGCGGAAGTCGCATCCCAGCTGGAAGAAAAGGAAGCGGAACTGGCGCGCCAGAAGGCGGCGCGCGAATCCGTCTCCGCGAAGATCGCCATCGAGATGCAGACCATCTCGGCCCTGCAGGGCAAGAGCGCGATGCCGGAACCGGAAGCCCAGCGGCAAATGCGCCGCGCGCTGCGCGACGAAGGCATCCCGCACGCCATGCTGTCGGACATCGTCGAAGTGACGGATCCGAAATGGCAGGGCGCGGTCGAGGGTGTCCTTGGCGGCTACGCCTCGGTGGTGCTGCTCGAGCGCGCCAAGGATGCGCCGGCGGCCTACCGCCTGGCGGAGAAGGAACGCTATCGCCACTTCATCGTCCCGGACTGCATCGAAGCGCCGAAGATGAAGGACGACAGCCTGCTGTCGGTGGTGCACTTCTCGGCCCCGGCGCCGTCCTGGCTGATCGACCAGCTGGCGCGCATCGACCGCGTCGACTCGGTCGACGCCGGCTTCAAGTCCGGCTCGGACGAGTGGATCACGCCGGACGCCTACCACCGCGAACGCCGCGGCGGCCGCTCGCTGTACGTCGAGCCCTCGCGCTACCGTTTCGGCGCGGCCGGCAAAACCCAGCGCCTGGAAGCGATCCAGAAGGCGCTCCCGGGCCTGGAAGCGAAGGAAGACGCGCTCACGCTCACCATCAGCAAGCTGGCAGCCGAAGTGGGCGCGCTGAAGGCACGCATCGCCGGCGTCGACGCGGCCAAGGAACTGGCGGCGCGCCAGGCCGAGTTCGAAGAAGCCCTGCGCAGCATTGCGCCGTTGAAGGCCGAGCGCCTGGAAGTGGGCGCGCGCCTGGGCGAACTGCAAACGCTGACCAAGAACGCGACGGTCGCGCGCACCCGCGCCGACACCGTGTGGCAGAACGCGCGCATGGCGCTGTCGGAAGCGGAAGCGGGCCTGCGCCTGAACCACCGCCGCCAGATCGAGCAGCGCGCCGAGCACGCCAAGGCGCTGCTGGAGATGCGCCGCGGCTGGCGCAGCATCCCGGCCGCCTGGAAGAATCCGGCACGGCGCGCGGCGCTGGTGTCCCAGCACCAGAACGCGCACCAGGTCAACCTGCGCCTCGGTTCGCTGGAACACGCGCTGGCGCGCGACGACTGGGAGCAGGATTCCACCGTCATCGACCAGTACGCGCGCCTGAACGAGCAGCTGGCCGGCCGCCAGAGCGAGACCGAGGAGCGCCGCTACCAGAACAACCGCGCGATCGAGGCCACGGCTAACGCGCGCGGCGCCTACATCGAGCGCCTGCGCTACACGATCAAGACCTACTCGAAGAACATCAAGGAACTGGGCGAACTGGCCGGCATCGACGTCCAGGCCGACCCGGTGCGCCTGGAGAACGACGACGTGCAGCTGGCGCAGGCCGGCCTGCATGTGCGCTTCAAGTTCGACGGCAAGGACCAGATCGGCATGAACGACGGCGAAGCCTCCGGCGGCCAGCAGGTCATGAAGTCGCTGGTGCTCCTGATCGGTTTGCTGAAATCGGAAGAGGGTTCCGGCGGCTTCGTCTTCATCGACGAACCCTTCGCGCACCTGGACATCCGCAACATCCAGCTGGTCGGCGAATTCCTGAAAAACACCGACGCCCAGTACCTGATGACGACGCCGCTGACCCACAACACCGACGTCTACGACCCTTCGGAGCTGACGCTCATCACGAGCAAGAAGAAGAAGGACGTGCAGTGGGCGCAGCCGATCTTCGTGCTGCAGAGAAGGAAGGAAGAGGCGAAAGCCGCGTAATGCAGAAGGGGCCCGATGGGCCCCTTTTTTGTTTGTGGACGCGTTTCGTGAACGCAGATGGATGCGGTGGCGTGTCGCTCCTGTTTCGATCGGAACGCTGCTCCATCTGCTCATGCGTCCGCGTGGGCACAGCGTGCCCACCCTACGGTCAACGCTCCGGTGCTAACGACAGATCAGCCGCGCCTCGTAGGGTGGGCACTCGTGCCCACGCGGTGCAGAGCGTGCGTCTATGCAACCCACGCGCATATCTGAATACGCCAGGGCTCACGCGCCCGCGCGAAAAAGCGTTCCCGCACCGTGAACGATCAAGCCTTCTCGATCGCCTTGCGCAGTTTGCGCCGCCACAGCAGCAGCCCCACCGAATAGGTCACGAAGTACCCGGCCGTGAGCCCCACGCACAGCATGCTCAGCGGGCTCTCGGTGAAGCGCGGCGCCTGCGCGCCCGAGCCCTGCAGCGTGTACAGCTCGAAGCCGATGTAGAGCACGCGCGCGATCAGGACCATGGCCATCACGATCCCGAGCCGCATCGGCGGCGTGAAGAAATACCCCTCCTGGGTGTCCTCGTATCGGGTGCGGCGCAGGCCGACATTCCCCCAGAAGACCCCGAGCGCGGTGCCGGCCGCCAGCGCGCCCAGTTCCATCGGCCGCGCGAGCACTTCCGACAGCGGCACCAGGATCATCGCCCCGAACACCAGGATCCCTGTGTAGTGGCGCGACATGATCGAGCGCTGGCGCGCCATCTGCGTCTTCAGGCGCGCATAGATGCGCCACACGAGAATAGGAGTCAGGGCCAGCAGGGCGAGGGTGGTGATGTTCATCGTGATGAAAGCCTTGGAATCGAAGCCGGCATTGTACGCGAGCACCGCCGGGCCGGCGGATCGGGCCGCCGCCAGGCGGGCGTCGGCCCTTGTCCTCCCATGCTAAGGTGTTAACTCCCGTAACCCAGGAGACCCCGAACATGATTCCAGTAACGCCGATGCCGGTCCGGTTCCACCGCGCCCCGGACCCGGTGCCGATCGAGGAACCGCAGCCCGAGCCCTTCGACGCGCCGCACCCGCACCACACCCCGGTCCACACGCCGCAGAACGAGGACCCGGTCCCCGATCCGAAGCCGAGCCTGCACTAACAGCCTGTCCCAGTAGCCAGGAGTGGGCAGGTGCGGTGATCGTTCGAGAGAATCCTGCCTCGATCGCCATGCTACATTGTCGGCCCGACAACTGGAACATGGCCGAGATCGATGCATGCGAGAACACGATTGCTGACCCTGCTGCTGGGAACGCTCATGAGCGCGCCGGCAGCGGCTGCGGAGCAGCACGGCGTCTTCCAGTGGTACGGCGCCAGGGTCGCACAGGTGATGGAGGAGCGGGCGGCCATGCTTTTCCCCGTCGAGATCGGGGGCGTGCACTGCATCATGCAGCTCGATACCGCCGCGGCGACATCCATGCTGTACCGCCCGCTGTTGTCGGAGGAGATCGTCCAGCGCCTGGCGTCGGCCGAACTGCGCGTCACCGGCAGCGCCGGCGCCCACCTGACCCTACCGGCAGGCAGCATTTCCACGATCGACTTCGGAGCCGGCAGCGAGCGGCGCTGCGGCGCGGCGCACCCGGGAGCCCTGGTCGGCACTTTGGGCAACGATGTCTTCAAGGACAGCGCGCTGCTCCTGGACCTCAAGAAAGGCAGCTTCGACCTCCTCGACGCGGCGCAGATACGGCGCGAGAGCGCCGGCATGGACGCGCTGCGGTTCGTGCCCGATCCCGCGCTGCGCGGCCTGCCCGTCGTCACGCTGACCGACGAAGCCGGCAACAAGCGGCGCATGCTGGTCGATACCGGTTCCGCGCCGATCACCGCCGTCCTGTATTACCTGGACGACTGGCGCCGCATCACCGGACAGCAGGATCTGTCGAAGCTGGAAGGCATGGAAGTAACCCGCTGGGGCAAGCCGGCCCTGTGTTACCAGGCACCGGCGCAAGTCGCGCTGTCGACCGAGGTCGTCCAGGTCCGGCGCGGCGACAGCATCTACTATTGCGACTTCATGAGCGACGCCGTCCAGGAAAATAATCCGGTCCAGGGCATGCTGGGCATGAAACCCTTCGGCGCCGCGACTGTCGTGTTCGACTTCAGCGCGAACATGCTGCGCGTGCGCCAGGCGGACTAAGGGCGGGGCTGGGGGCAGGAACTGGCAGGGAGTGCGTAGCAGGAGCAGCGGGACCGGGTCGCTTGCGCATCCCGGTCCCCATGGCGCTCAGTCGAACGCCCACGCATACAGCACATCCAGCGCCGTATTCGTGCCGGTCTGGAACTGCAGCGTCCAGCGCGGGTTCAGCTTGTAGCGCAGGCGCACCAGGCTCGAGGCCGTGGTCGCGCCCTGCTCGAAGCTCAGGTAGGCGCGCGAGGAAATCCGCTTGCCGACCGTGACCACGGTGTTGGCCAGGCCCTCGGCATCGCCGTTGCGGTTTTGCGCCAGGCCGAGTTCGTCCACGCCGAGCGAATTGGCCAGCTTGGTGGTGATGCCGCCGGTGCCGCCTTTACCGCCGAGCAGGGCGCCGGCCGCCGCGCTCAGCACGTCCTTCTCGTTGCCGCTCGTGCCTTCCATGCCATGGCCCAGCACCAGCCAGGACAGTTTTTCGCTGTCCGGCACGGTCGGCGTCGACACCAGGCGCGCCTGCGGCGACTGCGCCGTGCCGCGCACCTGCACGCCCGCCTCGACGTTGGTTTCGCTCAGCTGGGTGCCTTCCGGCTGCTTGCGCACCGCGAGCACGTCGAGCGACGGATTGTCGTAGCGGCCGTTGAAGGTCAATACGCCGCGGTCGATGGTCAGCTTCTGGCCGTAGGCGGCGTAGGTGCCGCTCGCGACCCGGATGGTGCCGTTCACGCGCGGGTCGCCAGTGCCGACCATGCGCAGGCGCACGCTGCCCGCCAGGTAGGCATCGATGCCGAGGCCGCGCAGATGGAAGTCGTCGCCAAGGTCGGCCGCGAGATTCACGCTCAGGGGCACTTCCGCTTCCTTCTTCTGCGCCGGCGCCGGCGCGCCGCGGCCCAGCACGATCACGTCGTCGGACATGGAATACGGCAAGACGCGCGCGCTGGACGGGCTCACGCTCGAGCTCCCGGCCGGTGGCGTGGCCGGGTTGATCGGACCGGACGGCGTCGGCAAATCGACCCTGCTCGCCCTTCTGTCCGGCGCGCGCCGGCTGCAGCAGGGCCGCATCGAGGTGCTCGGCGGCGACATGGCGCAGAAGCGCCACCGCGACCGCGTCTGTCCGCGCATCGCCTACATGCCGCAGGGCCTCGGCAAGAACCTGTACCCGACCTTGTCGGTCGAGGAGAACCTGCAGTTCTTCGGGCGCCTGTTCGGGCACGACGCCACCGAGCGCCGCCGCCGCATCGACCAGCTGACGCGCGGCACCGGCCTGCATCCTTTTCTGGCGCGGCCCGCCGGCAAGCTGTCGGGCGGCATGAAGCAGAAACTGGGCCTGTGCTGCGCCCTGATCCACGATCCGGACCTGCTGATCCTGGACGAGCCGACCACCGGCNNCGATCACGTCGTCGGACATGGTCGGCCGGCCCTGCGGTGCGAATTCGATCAGCGCGCGGTCGGCCTTGAAGCGGCCGTCGAGCGTGAAGCGCTGGGCGTCGCGCACCAGGTTCGCTTCGCCGGAGACGACGACGGTGCGGTCCGGACGCGACAGCGCTTCGAGCTTGTCCGCCACCACGCGCAGCTGCATCGCACCGTCGGCGCCGAAGCGCACCGAGCCGTCGGCGGTCGCATTGCCCTGCAAACCCTCGAGATAAAGGCGCTGCAGCACCAGGCGCTCGCCC
>DNCF01000269.1:11945-12110 GCA_003484545.1 Massilia sp.
GCAGCACCAGGCGCTCGCCCGCCAGTTGCGCGCGCAATTGGCCGTTGCGCAGGCGTACCCCCTGGGTCGGCCAGCGCACCCCCAGCGCGTCGCCGTTGACCGTGCCGTTCAGCGCCGGCGTGCCGATGGTGCCGCCGCCGGTCAGCGCCAGCTTCAGAGATCGGA
>DNCF01000270.1:0-3178 GCA_003484545.1 Massilia sp.
GCGCGGGCGCGGGCGCAGGCGCAGGCGCCGCAGCAAGGGTAATGCGCAGGTCGTTCGCGCCCAGGCGTCTCTCTTCCCAGGGAAACTGCAGCCGGGGCAATCCGAAGGCCTCGCCGCCCAGCGAAATGCTCAGCAGCAGGCCATGCACCGCCAGCGAGACGATGAGCGCGCTGCGCATGCGCCAGGGACTGCCTTGCGCGTAGAGCCCGGCGCCCGCGTCGGCAAACGCTTGCGCCGGCGCCGATGCGGGCCGCAAGCGAGCGCTTTCGTTGTTGACCGCTGCGAGATGGGTTGACTTGACCATGGTGAGGACTGCAAGGATGCCAATGAGGCAAGGAACCCGGCGATGCTATCACAAAGGAAATATTTTCCGATTCCGGCTGGAATCTCCCGTGCGCGCATCCGGCGCTCGGTCTCCAAAGAAAATGCCGCCGGGGCCAATCGCCCGGGCGGCATCGCATGCGGGTGCAGATGTCCCGCTTGCGTGCTTACTGCGGCGTGCAGCTACCCAAGCTGTCGCCCTGGCGCAGCTTGGCCGGCACCGCGTTCGGCGACACGCAGATGTCGACGCCGCGGCCGCTGCCCGCGCTCTCCGGCTTGTGGCAGACCGCCACCTTGCCGTTGCCGCAGCGCGCGTCGATCACCGAGACCGTCACGGTCGCCGGCGCCGGGCAGCCGTTCGCGCTGATGCCCTGGGCGGTGAGCGCGAAGGTCCCCGTCCCGGTCGGCACGAAGGTCGCGGCGGCGCCGTCGGCGGCCAGGCCCGGCGCCGGGTTCCAGGCAAAGCCGGTGCCCGGGTCCGCATCGTAGGCGCGCAGGCTGACGCTTTGCGCGCCATAGCCCAGTACGATGGTGCCGGCCGGCTGTCCGGTCGGGGTTGCGTCGAGGCGGCTGACCTCGATGATCGGCTGCGGCACATGGCCCAGCACGTTCACCGTGGCCGGCGCGGCAGCGCTCAGGCCCGCCTTGTCGACGGCCGTCAGCTCGACCTGCTGCGCGCCGATGTCGGCGCAGCCGAACGCGGTGCGCGAAGCACTCAGGGACGCGATGCCCCAGTTGTCCGTCGTGCCGCCGTCCAGGTCGGCCGCTTGCAGGCTGGCCGTGCCGTTCGCCAGCGTCAGCGCGAGTTCGCGCGTACGCACGCTGGGCGCCTCGAAGTCGTTGCTGACCGGGTTGGCCGGCGCGCTCTCGTGGCTCAGGCGGTTCAGGGCGGTGACGGTGTAGTAGTAATACTGGCCCGGCTCGGCCCGGGTATCGACGTAGCCGCCGGCGTCCGATTCGACCACGGCCAGCAGGTTGTCGCCGCGCTCGGTGTCCAGCGCCTGCTCGCTGGAACGGTAGACGGCGTAGCGGCGCACCTTGTCCATCTCGTCGCGGGTCTCGATCGCCGCGTTCCAGGAGAGCTGCACCGCGTTGTCCTGGCAGGGCGCGGCGTTCAGGATGGAGGGCGCGGACGGCTGCAGCGTGTCCTTCCACGGCATGGCCGGCACCAGCGCCGGGCGGGCGTAGGTGTTCTGCATCAGGTCGCTGCGGTAGCCCAGCGGGTTGGCCGCCAGGAAGGCGTGGCGGAAGTGGACCTGCCCGGCGATGTTGCCCTGGGCGCGGTTCAGGGCGATCTGGTTGGCGATCTGCTTCGGGTCCAGCCAGCCGGCGGTGTTCATCTTGTAGTCGGCAATGCCGACGTAGACATGGCGCCCGAAGGCATTCTCGTTCCACCAGGGCACCAGGAGCTTGTAATCCGAGCCGGTCTGGCCGATGTACCAGTAGACCTGGGGCGCCAGGTAGTCGACCCAGCCCTGCTGCAGCCACTTGCGGCTGTCGGCGAAGTTGTTCACGTAATGCTGGTTCGCGCCGCTGGAGGTGGGCGAGCCGATGGACGGGTCGGTGCTGCTGCGGTAGATGCCCGAGGGCGAGACGCCGAACTTGACCCAGGGTTTCGCCGCGCGGATGCGCTCGCCCACCTGGGCGATCAGCAGGTTGACGTTGTCGCGCCGCCAGTCGGCGCGCCCTGCGGTCGTTGCGGGAAAGCCGCGCGGGTCCGCGGCATAGGCCGCGTCGTCGGCGATCGTGCCGCTCGGGTAGAAGTAATCGTCGAAATGGATGCCGTCGACGTCGTAGCGCTCGACGATGTCCATGATGACCGTGGTGACGTAGTCGCGCACCTCGGGCAGGCCGGGGTTCAGGATCTTCACGGTGCCCACCGTCAGCAGCCACTCGGGATGGGTGCGCGAGATGTGGTTCGCCGCGTACTGGGCGGGATTGGTTTCGGTGGCGGTATTCGCCACCGCGCGGTAGGGATTGATCCAGGCGTGGAATTCCAGGCCGCGCTTCCTCGACTCGTCGATCGCGAACTGCAGCGGATCCCAGCTTGGGGCCGGCGCGCTGCCCTGGTTGTTGGTCAGGTAGTAGGACCAGGGCTCGAGCGTGCTCGGGTACATGGCGTCGGACTGGCTGCGCACCTGGAAGAAGGCGGCGTTCATGCCGGTCGCCTTGTTGTGGTCCAGGATGCCGACCAGGGCCGCGCGCTGCTGCTCGGGCGTCTGGGTACGGTTCGGCCAATCCAGGCTCAGGTGGGTGCTGATCCAGACGCCGCGCAGCTCGCGCTTGGGCGTGACGGAGGCGGTATCGGCGTGCGCCTGGGACGCACCGAGGGACGCGACGAGCAGGCTGGCTGCCGCGGCAAGCAAAAGTTTTTTCATGTTGTCGTTTTTTGCGGGTTGAGGTGAACACGCCCGCACGACTGGCGCACGGGCTGCGCTGGATGGCGCCCGGCGTCTCCCACGCCAAAGCATTGCCATCTTCTCAAGAGATTACGCGCGGGAAAATTGCCTCACCAATGAATTTGCGGCTGTGTCGCATAACCCGGACACATGAGGCGGCAACGCGCCGCCGAGGGGGATCAGCGCCGGATCGAGAGGCCGACGGTGAAGCTGGCGTAGGGGGTATTGTGGTTCAGGCCGCGCGAAAACATGGTGTCGATTTCGCAGTCATGCGTCAGGAGCCAGGCAAGACCGATGCCGGCGCTGGCCTGGGTGCCGCCATGGCGGCTGGAGGCGATTTGCGGCATCGCCAGTTCGGCGACACCGCGCAAGCGCGCGTCGAAACGCTTTTCCAGGCCGATGCCGAACAGGCCATGGGTGTAGCGTCCGCCTTCGTCTTCGTGCTCGACGGCCAGGCC
>DNCF01000270.1:3310-3449 GCA_003484545.1 Massilia sp.
TTCGTGCTCGACGGCCAGGCCAGGCATCACGCTCAACTGCATGTCGCCCGGCATGTCCCAGCTGCCGACGACACGCAGCGACGGCCGGACGCCTTCGCCGCGCAGCGCCCGCGACCCGGTCGGCAGGGTGGCGTCGAGT
>DNCF01000267.1 GCA_003484545.1 Massilia sp.
TACAGCGTGCGCGAACCGCGCAGCGGCAAGGCGCCGCGCCATACGGTCGTGCTCAGCCACGCCCTGGGCTGCGACCTGACCATGTGGGATGCCCTCGCCAACGCGCTGGCCCTGGACAACCGCGTGATCGCCTACGACCACCGCGGCCACGGCAGCTCGGATGCGCCGGACGCGATGTACACGATGGCGGAGCTGGCCGACGACGCCGCGCGCCTGCTGCGCGAACTCGATACCGGGCCGGTGGTCTGGGTCGGCCTCTCGATGGGCGGCATGGTCGGCCAGGAACTGGCCCTGCGCCATCCGTCCCTGGTGCGGGCCCTGGTGCTGGCGAACACCACCAGCGGCTACCCGGAAGCGGCGCGCGCCGTGTGGGAGCAACGCATCGCCACGGTGCGCGAGCAGGGCATCGAGGCGATCGCGGACGCGGTCATGGGCCGCTATTTCCATGACGCCTTCCGCGCCGAAAAAGCCGGGACCGTGGCGCGCTTCCGCCGCCGCCTGACCAGCACCGACCCGACCGGCTACGTCGGCTGCTGCAACGCCGTCGGCCAGGTCGACACCACAGGCCGCCTCGCGCAGATCAAGGTCCCGGCCCTGGTGATCGCGGGCGAACTGGACCAGGGAACGCCGGTGGCAATGGCGCAAACCCTGGTCGACGGCATCTCGGATGCGCGCCTCGTGGTCCTGCCCGACGCCTCGCACCTGAGCGCGATCGAGCAGCCGGCCGCGTTCCAGCGGACGGTGACCGGGTTCATCGACGGGCTCTGACGACAGCCGGGCCTTGTAATGCTAGGATGACGGGACCATACGCGTTACCACAGGAGCGCACATGTCCCTGCATCCCGAACATACCTACGTTCATCTTGCGCCGGACGGCAAGGCGGAAGAACTCGACGGCGCCGGTTTCTGGCGCCTGCCACCCGATCAGTTCGCGCATTACGGCAAGGGCTGGGTGATCAGCGAGTACGCCTACACCCATGACTGGCCGAACTGGGAAATGCACCCGGCGGGCGACGAGTTCGTCTACCTGCTGGCGGGGGCGGTCGAGCTGCTGCTCGACCAACACGGCGAGATCGTCACGACCACGCTGGAAGGCAGCGGCGCCGTGCTGGTGCCGCGCGGCGTCTGGCATACGGCGAAGGTGCGCCAGCCCAGCCGCATGCTGCACGTCACGCGCGGCGCCGGGACGCAGAGCCGGCCGGCGTAGGGGGGACTCGCTATGCCCACGCAGCGGTACGCGCCGCGAGCCTTGCTCTGACCCGTAGGGTGGGCGCGGCCGGCGTAGGCACCCTGTGCCCATCCTACGTCCTACAGGTCCAGCACCAGCACCGGCGTCTTGGAACGCGAACAGCACGGCGTGAACTGGTCGTTCGCCGCCTGCTCCTCCTCGGTCAGGTACATGTCGCGGTGATCGGGCACGCCTTCGAGCACGCGCGTCAGGCAGGTGCCGCAAACCCCCTCCTCGCAGGAATAGGGAATCACCACGCCCTGCTCTTCCAGCACCTTGATCACGGTCTTCCCGGCCGGGACGGTGACCACCTTGCCGCTGGACGCCAGCTTGACGTCGAAGGACCCGTCGCCCGAAGTGTCGACCGCCACGGCGCTGAAGTACTCGACGTGCAGCTGCGCCGCCGGCCAGCCCTGGGCCTTGGCGGTGTTCATCACGTAGTCGATGAAGCCCTGCGGGCCGCAGACGTAGACGTGGGTGCCGGCATCCGGCTGCGCCAGCAGCGCCGGCAGGTCGAGCTTCTGCGCGGCGTCGCCGCTGTCGTAGTGGAACTGGACCCGCGATGCGAAGCCGCAGCCGGCCAGGCGCTCCTTGAACGCGGCCTTTTCCGGCGAACGCGCGCAATAGTGCATCTCGAAGGCCGCGCCTTTGGCCGCCAGGGCCTCGGCCATCGCCAGGATGGGCGTGACCCCGATGCCGCCGGCCAGCAGCACGGTGCGCTCGGCGTCGACCAGCGGGAAGTGGTTCTTCGGCGCGCTGATCTGGAGCACCGAACCGGTATCGACGTGGTCGTGCATGGCCTGCGAACCGCCGCGCGAGTCGGCGTCGCGCAGCACGCCGATCAGGTAGCGGTGGGTCTCGCCCGGCGCGTTGCAGAGCGAATACTGGCGCACCAGCTTGTCCTGCAGGTGGACGTCGACGTGGGCACCGGCCTCGAAAGCCGGCAGGGGCTGGCCATCGGTGCGCACCAGTTCGTAGCTGCAGATGCCGTCGGCCTCGCAGGTCCGGCTGGCGACCCTGACTTCGATCGCACCTTGAACGGTATTCATGCCGCCTGCTCCTGTTGTTGCTCGCGCGCGATCCACTGGTCGATGATGCGGCGCGACTGCACGCCGCCGGCATCGATGTTCAGCATCAGGAGCTTGCGCTCCGGATGGCGCAGGATGTTCTGCTGCTGCAGTTCCAGCATCTCGCGGTCTTCGCTGAAGATCTTGCCCTGGCCTTCGCGGATGGTCTTCGTGAGTTCCTGGTCCTGCGGCTTGAAGTTGCGCGCCATGCCCCAGAAATACCAGTGCGAGGTCTCGGTCTCGGGCGTGATGAAGTCGACCACGATGGACGAGGCCTTGTGCTCGGGCGCGGCGTGGTAGCCGCCCTTGCCGGCGTGGGCCACGCCGACCTCGATCATGACATGGCTCGGCGCGTTGAAGCGGCAGATCTGCCAGCGGTCCACGGGCACGTTATCGGCCAGCCCGTTGCCGCGCAAGGCCGCCTGCCAGAACGGCGGCGGCATGATGTTCTCCATGAAGCGGCTGGTCACCACCTGCTCGCCTTCCAGCCTGGTCGTCACCGGCGCCTCGTCGATCTCCTTCTGGCCGATGCTCGACGCGTGCACGTAGGTCTCGTGGGTCAGGTCCATCAGGTTGTCGACCATCAGGCGATAGTCGCAGTTGATGTGGTACAGGCCGCCGCCGTAGGCCCATTCCGGGTTGTCCGCCCATTCGAGATGGTGGATGGTCGCGGGGTCGGCCAAGGCCTTGTCGCCAGGCCAGACCCAGATGAAGCCGTAGCGTTCTTCGACCGCGTAGCTGCGGATGCAGGGGAAGCCGCGCACGCGCTGGCCGGGCATGGCAATCGCCTTGCCCTCGCAGCCCATTTCCAGGCCATGGTAGCCGCAGACCAGGTTGCCGTCGCGGACGAAGCCGAGCGAGAGCGGCGCGCCGCGGTGCGGGCAGAAATCCTCGACCGCGGCGACCTTGCCGCCTTGGCCGCGGTAGAACACGATCTTCTCGCCGCAGATCTGGCGGCCCAGCGGCTTGCCGTCGATTTCGTCGGGGGTGCAGGCAACGTACCACGCGTTTTTGGGGAACATCCTTTGTCTCCTTTCGAGCGCTCGCAAGCGGTTGGGCGGCAGCCCTGTTTCGACTGATCCCGCAGGCCTCGCTGGGCACTCTGTGTGTTTCGGGTTTAATATTCAGTGCACTGAATGTTTAAAAAAGTATCACGCGTTTGCGGGACAAAGTAAACTCTGTTTTCACACTTTTTGATGGTGCAGCGCACCACGTTTTTGAAAGCAATATGCCGAAAGAAAAAGCACACGACAGCGAAGCGAGGATGCGCGATCTGTACCAACACCCCGGCCACCTGCTGCGGCGCGCGCAGCAGATTTCGGTGTCGTTGTTCTACGACGAGATGGGCGACGAACTGACGCCGGTGCAATACGCGATCCTGAGCCGCCTGGCCGAGCATCCGGGCATCGACCAGGTGTCGCTGGCGGGACTGGCGGCGATCGATACCTCGACCGGGGCCACCGTGTGTGCGCGGCTCGAGGAAAAGGGACTGCTGGAGCGCAAGGTGCTGCCGCACAACCGGCGCCAGCGCGCCCTGACCATTACTACCGCCGGCGCGCGCCTGCTCGGCGAACTGGTGCCGGGCGCGCAGCGCCTGCGCGACCGATTGCTGGCGCCGCTGAGCGAAGCGGAGCAGGCGCAGTTCATGGACTTGCTGGGCAAGCTGGTCAGGGAGAACAACGAGCAGAGCCGGGCGCCGCTGGCGTTGAAGGTGGCGCGCGAGGCCTGAGATAGGTGTGGTTTTCGGAGGGTGGACACTTGTGCCCACGCGGTCTCACCGCCCGAACACCGGCACTGTCTCCGCAAGACCGCCATGCACGAGCGCGTGGGGCTGTTGCCTGTTCTGTTCGTGGCACTCGTCATCCGCGTGGGCACAAGTGCCTACGCCGGCCGCGCCCACCCTACGGGATATGCCGCGGACTGGCGGCCAAAAAAACCAGTTTCGTAGGGTGGGGACTCGTCCCCACGCGGTCTGACCGCCCGATCATTTGCGCCGTCACCGCAAGACCGTTTGCACACGCACGTAGGGCCGTTGCCTGTTCTGTTCGTGGCACTCATCATCCGCGTGGGCACGAGTGCCTACGCCGGCCGCGCCCACCCTACGGAACACGCCGCGGACTGGCGGTCGCATAGACGTTTCTGCCGCGGCTGAGCGTGGCGCGCGTATCCCCGCGTGGGCGGGGCCGCCCACCCTACTCCACGCCCGGGTCCTTGAACTTCTCGACCTTGTCGAACTCCACGTTGTAGATACCGCCGTCGACCTGCTCCGCCTTGCGGATGTACACGGTCTGCACGATGTCGCGGGTGGCGGGGTCGATCGAGACCGGGCCGCGCACGCTGTTCCAGGCCATGCCCTTCATCGCGTCGACCAGTTTCGGTCCGGTGCTGTCGCCATTGGTCTTCTTCAGCGCGGCGTACAGCATCTGCATGCCGTCGTAGGCGCCGACCGCGTGGAAGTTCGGGCGCATGCCCTTGTTGGCCTTGGTGAAGGCGGCCACGAAGGCCTTGTTCTCCGGCGACGGGTGGGCCGCCGAATAGTGGTGGCTGCTGACCACGCCCAGGGCGGCGTTGCCGATCGACGGCATCAGGTCGTCGTCGAGCACGTCGCCGGTGGCGATCAGCTTGATGCCGGCGGCGGCAAGCCCCCGGTCGGTGAACTGCTTCAGCACGGCCGCGCCCTCGCCCGAGGGCACGAACACGAACACGGCGTCGGGCTTGGCATCCTTCACGCGCGCCAGGAAAGGCGCGTAGTCGGGGTTGCGCAGCGGCGCGCGCAGCGTCGCGACGATCTTGCCGCCGGCCTTGGTGAAGTCCTTGACGAAGACCTTCTCGGCGTCGATGCCTGGGCCGTAGTCGGAGACGAAGGTCACCACCGACTTGATGTTGTTCTTGGCCGCCCACTGGGCCATCGGCGCCGTCACCTGGGCCAGGGTGAAGCCACTGCGCACGATGAAGGGCGAGCGCTGCGGGATGACCGAGGTGGCCGCGTTCATGACGATCATCGGCACCTTGGCCTGGGTCGCCACCGGCGCGGCGGCAAAGGCCAGCGGGGTCAGGCCGAAGCCGGCCAGCACCTGCACCTTGTCGCGCGCGACCAGTTCCTGGGCCAGGCGCTTGGTGACGTCCGGGGATACGCCGCCGTCGTCCTTCAGGATGATCTGCACCTGGCGGCCGGCGACCGTATTGCCGTTCTGCTGCATGAACAGCTTGACGGCGGCGTCGACCTGCTTGCCGGTCGAGGCGAAGGGGCCGGACATCGGGACGATCAGGCCGACTTTCAGGGGTTCTGCGGCGTGGGCGGTGAAGCCGGCGGTGAGCATGGCGGCGCCGAGCAGGATGTGGCGGCGGGTGGTGTTCAGTGTTGACACGTTGTCTCCTCGTTTTTATGTAATAAACGTTCGGGTTTGTAATACCGATACATCCGTAGGGTGGACGGGTTCCCCGTCCACGCGTCGATTGCCGGCGCGCGCAAGACTGGTGCCGACGATCTTGCCACCACTTGCCGGCTTCGTGATCGTGCACGATCACGGCGCCGCCTATGATCGACGCGTGGACCGGCAAGATCATCGTGCACGATCACGGCGCCGCTA
>DNCF01000421.1:0-141 GCA_003484545.1 Massilia sp.
GGTCGTGGTCAACCCGGCCAGCGGCGCCCCCGCGGCGACCGTGCCGGTGGTCACGGCCCGGCCGTCCGCCGAAAGCAGCGCCAGATTCAGCCAGCTCGACCACTGGGAACTCGACGATCCCTACCGCCGCGGCGTGTTCAA